>DATGVJ010000597.1:0-13997 GCA_035300505.1 Xanthobacteraceae bacterium | reverse complement strand
AGCGCGCTGATGGACGCCAGATCATCTGCCCCGTCGCCATCCATGAACACCACGATATCGGCGTCAACTGCCGCCTGTGTTGCCAACAGGCAGGCCCGACCGTAGCCGGGCCCGACGTCGATCACGATGGCGCCGGCCTCGCGCGCGCGTGCTGCTGTTGCGTCGCGGCTGCCGCCGTCGGCCACGATCACACGGCTGACCACGTCGCGCGGAATTCCGCGCACCACGGCTCCAATCGACGCCTCTTCATTCAGGGTCGGAATGACCGCAATGACGAGGCCTGAGATGGCAGGGCTGTGCTCCTGGTCAAGATCAAGGCGGGGCAGACCCATTGTTACAAACTCCACCGTAGGCCGCAGCTGCCGCAGGCGGCCGGCGGCTTATCCGATAGCAGCGCTTCGCGAAACGATTGATAGGCCGGCCCATTCCAGATGTCGCGCAACGACTGCTGGGTCGCGTCGCCGCGCGTGTAGTTCTCATAGCCGCGCTGCGAGAACGGCGCGATGCAGCACGGCAAGGCGCGGCCATTGGCGGTGATGTACATGACGGTCCAGGGGCGCCGGCACATCGACCAGGGCGAACCATCGTCTTCACGCTTGAGGCTCATGCCGGGTTCGGACGCGGCGCCCGATGCGCTGAAACTCAGCCCGAGCGAATGGGCGAGCTTCGTCGCCTCCTCGATCGCGTACGCTTCTTCGCCGCTCAACTGTTCGTATAGCGCTTGGTCGGGCCGGGCGCGGCCGATCGCATCTTTTTCGAAGAAAACCAGGCGCTGCAGATAGACTTCCCGTACGCCAATCTCGGCCGCCATTTTGACGAAAGCCGGCAGTTCGACAATCGTTTCCTTGAGACCGGTGAGCCAGGCTGACACACGCGGACGATCCTTGCCTTCCCGCTCCTGCAACTCGCGAAACGTCCGTACATTGCGCAATATCCGCGCAAAATAATCCTTGCCGCGAATGGCGCGATAGGATTTCGCATTGGAGGCATCGAGCGATACGCGCAATTCATCAAGCCCGGCTTCGATCAGGGCGCGGCCATTCTTCTCGTTGAGGACCGTCCCGTTGGTGTTGAACAAAACGTAAGTGCCGCGATCTTTAAGGTAACGCACCATCCTGGGCAGGTTCTTGACCAGCATGGGCTCGCCGACGCCATGCATGACGGCGCGTTCGATGTCCGGCAATTGATCGACGATCGAAGTGAAAAGCTCCCAACTCATGTCGGCTGGGGGCTCAAGCTCCTCGTAAGTGCGCGGGCAAGTGGTGCACAACAGATTGCACCGGTTTGTCGTTTCCAGATAGAGACAGACCGGCTTGCGCAACGCATTGCCGCTGCGCGCGGGGCTCGCACTTTCGAAATAGCGTCGCGGATCAATCTCCCGATCCATTTGAATGGACGCATCCATGAAACTTCAATCCCTGTTTAAATTGTCGGGTGTGATCGATGGCGTAAATCTATTCTGCGGCAACTCCGATCGCCGCATCGTGCAGGCGGCTTGCGAGACCGCCGCGCAACAGCAGCGAGCGCATCAATTGCTGCGAATGGTGAGCGCGATATCGCACGAGGCCGGGTACGAACGTTTGGCTCTCGAACAATTCTGCATGCAGGGTTCGAAGTGCGTTGATGTCATCGACGTCATACCAGGCTGGCAGGAGGTAGACTGGAAGTCCGATCTGTGCAGCGCGATCGCGTGTTTGCCGCGCGACATGCTCGGTGCTCCACGTTATGTCCGCAAATAAGCGCCGGTGTCGCGCCTTGACGCCAAGCAGGTAATAGCCGCCGTCGGTCGACGGCCCGAGGACAACACAGTCGCCTGGCTGCGAAAGAATTTGTGCTGTCGCCACGAGTAGCGATGTCGGCAAAGTCGGGCTGTCGGAATTGACGACAACCGCGCCTTCGTGGCCGGCATCGAACAGCTGTTCCAATGCGCTACAGAGACAATCGCCGAAATTCGTATACCAGGCTTCGAGCAGCCGGACGTCGGAAGTAATCGTCCCCTTGAAAAAGGCGACCGCATCAGGCCCCGGTGGACCATAGGCGAGGTAGCCATGGATGTTCTGCGCCTTGCCGGCTTCCAGGATGTTGGCGTGGATATCTTGGAGAAACGCCGTGTTGAACAAGGCCGCTTCCTGGGAGGTCAGCGGCGGCACAAGCCTGGTCTTGGTGCGCCCGGCTGCCGAGGCCTTCGCCATGACCGCGATGCCACAGGAATATCGGTTCAATGACGCAGAACGAACGCGCTCCATTGTGCTCCCCAACCGGCCATTGGCGCTCACTCCCAACCGTTTGCGGCGGTTTGAACCCTTGCGCGCCTACTGGAGTGACTACGTTGGTGGCGACGACATTGTTACAGCGTTACAGCCGTGTCCTTACGAAAAGCGAATTCACGGGGTTTTGAGAGCGCGGGGACGATATGTGCCGGGTCGTGCTCTACGACGCCCCTTCGTGGGGGCGGGTCTTCGGCGGCTTGCGCCGCGGTGCCCGCCCGGCTCTCCACGCAGGCGGGCTGGCGAGTGGGGCGCAAGGCCCGCCTCTACGCAAAACTCGACGGGCCGCGTATGTCTCACAACGGGCGGACACAGCGGCGCAAGCCGCCGAAGACCCGCCCCTACGAATTCGAAGGCCTTGTGACACGCAGAAAATTATGCATTTTTCTACGCCGCCGCGGCGAGCTTGCCATTGAAGGCAAGCCCTTGTTTGCCGACCGAGACCGCGACCTTTTCGCCGTCCTTGATTTCGCCGGCGAGAATCATTTCGGCCAGCGGGTCCTGCACCTCTTTCTGGATGACGCGCTTAAGCGGACGCGCCCCATAGGCCGGATCGTAGCCCTTGGCGGCGAGCCACTCGCGCGCCCTGGGATCGAGGTCAAGCACGATCTTGCGATCGTCGAGCAGCCGCGCCAGCCGCTTCATCTGGATGTCGACGATCGCCCCCATGTGCTCGCGCTTGAGGCGATGGAACAGGATGATCTCATCGACGCGATTGAGGAATTCCGGCCGGAAGCGCGCGCGCAGTTCCGCCATGACGGGTTCGCGCACCGCCTCGATGTCCTGGCCTTCGGGCTGCGACACCAGATATTCCGCACCGACGTTGGACGTCATCGCAATAACGGTATTGCGGAAATCGACCGTGCGGCCCTGCCCGTCGGTCAGGCGGCCATCGTCGAGCACCTGCAACAGAACGTTGAACACGTCCGGATGCGCCTTCTCGATCTCGTCGAACAGCACGACCTGATAGGGACGCCGGCGCACCGCTTCGGTGAGCGCGCCGCCTTCGTCGTAGCCTACATAGCCGGGCGGTGCGCCGATCAACCGCGCCACCGAGTGCTTCTCCATGAATTCCGACATATCGATGCGGATGAGCGCCTGCTCGTCATCGAACAAGTACGCCGCAAGCGTCTTGGTCAATTCCGTCTTGCCCACGCCCGTCGGCCCCAGAAACATGAACGAGCCGATCGGCCGATGCGGATCCTGCAGGCCCGCACGCGCACGCCGCACCGCGGTCGACACCGCTTTGACGGCTTCCGCCTGGCCGACCACGCGCTCCGCTAGTTTGTCCTCCATGCGCAGGAGTTTCTCGCGTTCACCTTCCAGCATCTTGTCAACCGGCACGCCCGTCCAGCGCGACACGACCTGCGCAACCTGGTTGGCCGTGACCTCATCCTCGACCAGCGGTTTGTGTCCGTCGGCTCTTTCCGCCTGTTCAAGATTACGTTCGAGCTTTTTGACGATAGTCTCCAACTCTGCGGCCCGCTGGTAGGCCTTTTCGCCCTCGCGCGCAAATGCCGCACCGCTCATCAGTTCTGTCAGGAGCCGATCACGCTGCGTGCGCGCGACATCGAGTTCCTTCTTGATATCCGCCGCGCTGCCGAGTTTTTGTTTCTCAGCCTGCCAACGTTGTGTCAGAGCCTTTGACTCTTCCTCCAGGCTTGAAAGTTTCTGTTGCAACTCCTTGAGCCGGGATTTCGATCGCTCATCGGTGTCCTTCTTCAGCGACTCTTTCTCGATCCGCAGTTGGACAATTTCACGATCCAGCGCGTCAAGTTTCTCAGGCTTCGAAGTGACCTGCATCTTGAGGCGAGCCGCCGCTTCGTCGATCAGGTCAATCGCCTTGTCGGGCAGGAATCGATCCGTAATGTAGCGATGTGACAGTGTGGCTGCCGCAACCACCGCCGAATCGGTAATGCGCACGCCGTGGTGCAATTCATATTTTTCCTTCAACCCACGAAGAATCGAAATCGTGTCCTCGACATTCGGCTCGCTCACAAACACGGGCTGGAAGCGCCGTGCAAGGGCCGCGTCTTTCTCGACATGCTTGCGGTACTCATCAAGCGTGGTCGCACCGATACAATGGAGTTCGCCACGCGCAAGCGCGGGCTTGAGCAGGTTGGAGGCATCCATTGCGCCTTCCGCCTTGCCGGCGCCAACGAGCGTGTGCATCTCGTCAATGAACAGGATGATCTTGCCTTCGGCCGCGAGCACCTCCTGCAGCACGGCCTTGAGCCGTTCCTCGAATTCGCCGCGATATTTTGCGCCGGCGATCAATGAGCCCATGTCGAGCGCCACGACCTTCTTGTCCTTAAGACTTTCCGGCACATCGCCCTTGACGATGCGCACGGCGAGGCCCTCGACAATCGCGGTCTTGCCGACGCCAGGCTCGCCAATCAGTACTGGATTGTTCTTGGTGCGTCGCGAAAGTACCTGAATGGTACGGCGGATTTCCTCGTCGCGGCCAATGACCGGATCGAGCTTGTCGTCGCGCGCCGCCTGGGTGAGGTCACGGGCATATTTCTTCAGCGCATCGTAAGCCTGTTCGGCCGAAGCCGAATCGGCAGTACGGCCTTTGCGCAGCGCCTCGATGGCGGCGTTGATATTTTGCGGCGTGGCGCCGGCCTGCGCCAGAATGGCGCTGGCCACGCTGTCCTTCTCAAGGGCGAGAGCCAACAGTAGACGCTCGACCGTCACGTAACTGTCGCCGGCTTTCTCGGCAACCTTCTTGGCAGAATCGAACACGCGCGCCATTCCGGGCGCAAGGTAAACCTGGCCGGCACCCGCGCCGGAAACCTTAGGGATTTTGGCAATTGCGGCCTCGACGGCAGCAAGTGCCTCGCGCGACCGCCCGCCCGCGCGATCAATCAGGCCGGCCGCAAGGCCTTCCGAGTCATCGAGCAGGACTTTAAGCAGATGCTCGGGGGCAAATTGCTGGTGCCCCTCACGTAGCGCCAATGATTGTGCGGATTGAACGAAACCGCGGGCGCGGTCCGTGTATTTCTCGAAATCCATAATTCACTCCCCGGGTCCTACGCCCAAACAATCGGCACGTAAGGATCATTCTCTATGGGTTTGTTCCGCCGGTCCTTGATCGATATCAAGGGCGCGGATCCCAACATGGCCGCGGACCCCAACATGGCAATCCGCAAGCCAATATGTGGGTTCGGGGGTGCCGATCGAAAAGGGGTTTTGGGCAATTTTCGCTGCCGGCCGGCAGTCATGTGGCAAACGCGCGCCGGTGTGCCACGGCCCAGGGATTTCAATAACTTAGACTGTCAAACTGCCCTAAGCGAGATCACGGGCGCTAAAGGCATTTTGCTGGACTGTAAAACCGGGGTCGGCACAACGCCCAAGTGCGATCCTCGTTCTTAATTGTTGGCGGTAGTCGCTTGCGCCTTCTTTTTGATGAGCTTCGGAACGTTTTCCGTTTTAATCAACACAGCCTCGATCTCTTCTACCGGCCAGAAGAGATATTTATGGCGCGCCATGTGCTCGATAGCTGATCTATTTTTTCGAAACGTCTCCACTCGTTCTTCGTTGGTGTGCCCACTCGTCCCAGCTGTGCCAAAATGGTCATCGAGAGCCTCTCGGCTAATTGCGCACCTTACCGGGACCCCGAGTGCCTCAGCGCCAAACGTAACGATGTCACGGCTAAAGTCATATGCTGGTACTGAATTATTGAATGTGAGGTTCAGGCCAGTCGTTATGTCTCGATGCCGATCGACGACTTTGAGTGTCAGATCACGAATGGCGGCGGGCAGTTGGCTCAGGCCCTCGCCAAGTAACTGACGCCATGTTTTTCCACGTTGATATGCCTCATTCCAAGCTGTCTTGAGTTCATAGGGTCGCTTTTGTGCAAGCAGATCGAGCAATGCCGCTGACTGTTGGATATCCTTTTGTTGCTTCGCGGCTCCCGCCCGGCGCCGGCGGGAAACTATCAGCTTATGAATGGCGTAACATTCTGGCGCAGGGACTAGCACGTATACGCCTGCGCCGATCAAGACTACTGCCGGCTCGGGCTCACGAATAAGGTAGTCTAAAAATCGGAGAGGCTCTGCATCCGTTTGTAGCGCGGGCAGTCGCTTTGGAGCGTCTGTGTCGGGCCCTTGATTGGGTGTAAGGAAATCAACGCCCAACCCCCCATTGGTACGATAACTCGTAACGTTTCGTTCACTGTGCACGTGCGGCACAGGTCGGAAGGTCTTATCTACCTCTTTAAGCACTTCGAGAACCGGGGGCGTTTTGTCGCCAACAGCCACTGAGTTATATTCGAACTGAGCTATGTCCACGTCTCCTGTCTGTTGAATGGATATTGGAAGCTTGGCTCCCAGCATGGCCGAATAGGTTTGGTAGGCCGCAGTGCCGACCAGAACCCCGCGAAGTCGGAAAACCCCGGCCTTTGCCAAAGCGGCAATGATGTTGCCAATTTCTGGAATTGGCCGTGGCAGTCCGTACGTTCGCACAAGAATTGAGACGAGGGCGCGTCGCTCACGTTCATCGTCGCGAGCTTGCTTATGATTGGAAATTTGTTCCAATAATTCTGGCGTTTCGGGACCGACATATTTTTGAGCACGACCGCCACTGGACGATCGTTGAAAGTACCAGTAGCGCTTTCCCTTGATTTCTTTTGATGTGAAGGCTCCGTCTTCGGGAAAGGCATCATGGAATGCCGTCGCCGCACAACGCTGCACCAGTTCGGCATAAGTTGTTTGCATTACGAGAGAGGGAGTTGGCATGGGAGGCCGGTCCTGTTATACGCACTTCGCATTTTGCGTATAACATGTGTAGCGCAGCAAAGCCAGCGAATTATACGCAATTAACGAGATGCGTGTAACAACAATTACCTAGTAATTTCAATTACTTAGTTCACAAATCGTGCATAGAATTTGAAATACCCGCGGAGATTCACGACAGTAAGTATCGCACACGAACGCACCGCGCGAACAGCGCGCTCGTTTGTCGACCGATGCGTAATGCGGGACTCGCTACTGCGTGAGAAGCGACGAACTCTCCAGGCCTCATGGTGAGGAGCGCCCCCCTTGGGTGCGCGTCTCGAACACACACGTCGGGTTTACCTGACGTGTGCCTCAATAGGGCCGACCTCGGGTAAACCCGAGATCGGACAGCCGGCGCCAAATCGCCGTCCTTCGAGACGGCCGCGTGAAAAACGTGCCTCCTCACGGCGGCTTGGCGCCGCGGGACGAGGTCGGAGTACTTCGGATTCGGCACACTAGCCACCGAATCACCGGTGGGTTAATCAAGGCTGATGATTGACCAGAACGCGCACATCCACTCGATCTACCGGTATCCGGTGAAAGGGCTCTCGCCGGAGCTGCTCTTGAATACGACGCTTGTTCCCGGCGCGACGCTCGCGGCTGACCGGCTCTATGCCATTGAGAACGGACCGTCGAACTTCGATCCCTTGGCACCCCGGCATCAGCCCAAGATGCGCTACCTGATGCTGATGCGCAACGAGCGGCTCGCCACGCTACGAACCCACTTCAAGGATGAAGACCACACGCTGACGGTCAAGTTCGAAGGCCGCGAAACCGCACGCGGTGATCTGCGCGAAGTCAATGGCCGCACGCGCATCGAACAATTCTTGGCAAAATTCTGCGCCGACGAATTGCGCGGACCGCCCAGGATTTTATTTGCGCCCGGGCACAGTTTTTCCGACGTCGCAAAGAAAGTCGTCTCGATCATCAACATGGCTTCGGTCGCAGAACTTGAGAACGCCATCGGGGCGCCGGTTCACCACTTGCGGTTCCGCGGCAATGTCTATCTCGAAGGCTGGCCGGCCTGGAGCGAATTCGATCTGATCGGACGCGAGATAACGATGGCGGGTACGCGCCTCAAAGTGATCAAACGCATCGTGCGCTGCGCCGCCACCAATGTCGACCCCGACACCGGCCAGCGCGATCTTTCAATTCCCGAAACGCTAATGAAGAGTTTTGGCCACGCCGATTGCGGGGTCTATGCCGAAGTGGTGACGGGAGGTGCCATAAGGGTGGGGGATATGGCGCAGACAGGAAATTTTTTGGGGGGCGTCTGATGTCTAGAACGACGGCATTCGGATTGCCTCCTGATTCGATGTGAAACCAGGAAATTTTTTGGGGGGCGTCTGATGTCTAGAACTGTCGGCAATGATTGGTGGAACCAGTCCGCCCGTTATCATTTAAAGCGCGAGCAATATTCGAAGGGGCAAGTAGAAGACACAATATTTCCGACCTTCAAAAAGTACATGACCTTTATGATAAGGGGTCAGAGGGGGTTTTGTATCGCCGATTTTGCATGTGGTGGAGGCTCAATCGCCCGCGAGTTTGCTGATAAATGTGTCAAGAGTGGTATTGATATCTCCAAATTCATATTGATCGACGTGGTGCCTGACAATTTGGATGCTGCGACCAACCGACTTGCGGAAATCCTGCCACGTTCAGCAATCGAAAATTATCTTTGCGATGGACAAAGCTTCGCGGCATACCGTGGAACTAAAGTTGACTTTTTGTACTGTTGGGATGCGATGGTTCATTTTGACATTCTTGACGTCGTTGGATATGTGCGGACCTTGAAAAACATAACAAATGGGTTCGCTTTTTTTCATCATTCAAATTTTTGCAACGTAACAACAGACGTTAGACAGAACCCGCATTGGCGAAATTTCATGTCAAAAGATATTTTCAAGCAGCTCAGCTTGTCGTCCGGACATGAGGTGCTGGAGCAACGACTTATTGATTGGGGCTCGGAGCCAATGCACCAGGATTGTCTGACTACAGTTGCCGTCAAGAGTTTTTAGATGACCTTACGAGGCTTCACCTCAGACCGACGAGGCGTGAGGATAGCCTGTTGACTCTCCTCCCCATATCGGGAATCTATATAGAACAAAACATGAACAATAATCAAGAGCAGGGCTACCCATGCCTTCCGCCGCCGCACGCGACATGCTCTGCCATCTCCGGCAGAGGCTCGCCGCCCAGGATATCGCAAGTACCGGGGAAAACTTCAGTTTTCCGCTCGGCGCCGAGGAGGCTTTGCGCCCGCTTGGCCTGCCGGCAATCGATTCGGTGCTGGCGGGCGGGTTTGCGCTTGGGGCGCTGCATGAACTGGCGCCGGTAGCGCCCCATCACCTCGGCGCCGCCATGGGTTTTGCGTTGGCGGTCGCCACCCTCAATGCCGCCGGAAACGCCAGCGGCAGAAAGGCGCTCTGGATCCAGACCGACTTTGCAGGGCTTGAGGGCGGCGCGCCCTATGGGCCGGGGCTTGATCTCTTCGGCCTCGCCATGGAGCACATCCTGGTCCTGAGCGTCGCGCGGCCGATCGATGCGCTGTGGGCCGCCGAGGAGGCGCTCAAGTCGCGCGCGCTCCTGGCGGTCGTTGCCGAACTCCCCCAACAAGGCGCTGCCGCCGATCTCACCGCCACGCGCCGCCTGTCGCTCGCCGCGCGGGCCGGCAACGGGCTTGGCCTCCTCATCCGCCACCAGCGCACGCCGCTCGCCAGCGCCGCCATGACGCGCTGGGAAGTGGCCGGCGCGCCGAGCACGCCCGACCGCTTCGGCGGCATCGGGCGCACGGCTTTCGATCTTGTCCTCAAGCGTAACCGGCGCGGCCCCTGTGGCCGCTTCATTGTGAGTTGGGATCATGTCGCACGTGTCTTCATCCCGCAGGCGCTACCTCTCGGTCTGGCTGCGACGGCTCATGACCGACCGAATGATGCGCGCATCGCCAGATTTGGCTGATGCGCCCCTCGTCGTCACCACCGAGGTCAAGAGCGCATTGCGCTTGACCGCTATGAACGATGTCGCCGCGCGGCTCGGCCTCAAACTCGGCATGGCGCTGGCGGACGCGCGCGCGATGTATCCCGGCCTCATGGCGCGCGATGCCGATTTGCAAGCCGACCGGCGCCTCCTCGAAGCCATCGCCGACTGGTGCGACCGCTATACGCCGCTCGTCGGGCTCGATGTGCCGGACGGACTTGTGCTCGACATCACGGGCTGCACGCATCTCTTCGGCGGCGAGGTAGCGCTCTGCCGCGACATCGTGACGCGTCTGGCCCGGCAAGGGCTGCGCGCCCGCACCGCAGTCGCGGATACGGTCGGCTGCGCCTGGGCGGTGGCACGATACGGCCAAAAATCTATAGCCGTCTGCGTGGTCGCGTCGGAAGAGACCCGTGCCGTCCTGCTGCCGCTGCCGCTCGCTGCGCTGCGCATCGCGCCGAAGATCGACGCGCAACTCGCCGAGGTCGGCCTCAAAAGCATCGCCGACGTGATCGAACGCCCGCGCGCGCCGCTCGCCGCGCGTTTCGGCCAAAACTTCCTGCGCCGCCTCGACCAGGCAGTGGGCCGCGAGGATGAGCCGATCACCCCGCGCATGCCGCTGCCGTCGGTCATCGCAGAGCGGCGCTTTGCCGATCCGATTGCGCTTGAAGCCGATGTGCTCGGCACCATCGAACAGCTGGCACGCGAAATGAGCGGCGCGCTCGAACGCCGCGGCGAAGGCGCGCGCCTCCTCCAGGTCGCTCTGTTTCGCACCGACGGCAAAGTGCACCGGATGGAAATCGGCACCGCGGCACCGGTGCGCGAGAGCGAACGCGTGCGACGACTGTTTGCGGAGCGCCTCGCCACGCTGGGCGACGCCTGCGACCCAGGCTTCGGCTTCGACATGGTGCGGCTCTCCGCGCTCGTAACCGAGCGGCAGGATCCAACCCAAACCGGCCTCGCCGCGCCCGATCACGCAGCGGAGCTTTCCCATCTCATCGATCGCTTCGGCGCGCGCTTCGGACTGCGCCGCATCGTTCGGCTCATGCCCCATGATTCGCACATTCCGGAATTCGCCGTCACGGCGATACCGGCGCATGCCGTTAAAGCGGTGGGGAACACCGCATTGGCATTGAGAGCAGAGCCTTGCATGCAGACAGATCAAGAAACCCTCGCGCCCATCCGCCCGATCCGGCTGTTGCAACGGCCGGAGCCGATCGAGGCGACCGCAGAAGTGCCGGATGGCCCGCCCGTGCAATTCACCTGGCGGCGCGTGAACTATCTGGTGGCTCACGCCGAGGGCCCCGAGCGCATCGCCATGGAGTGGTGGCGCGACAGCCAAGGCCGCGCCCTCACGCGCGATTATTTCCGTGTCGAGAGCCGCGTCGGCGTGCGCGTCTGGCTCTATCGCGAAGGCTTTTTTCAAGACGCTACGCCACCGCGCTGGTACCTGCACGGATTGTTTGCATAGCGCATGATCCCGAAAAGTGGGAACCGGTTTTCGGAAAAAATCATGCGCAAACGAATGAGCAATCGATTATGGCCGACATTCATGTCTTTCCAACCGTGCCGGAACGGCCGCACAGCGAACCGCCCAAAACGCCCGCTTATGCGGAACTTGCCGTCACCACGAATTTCTCATTTCTGCGCAGCGGCTCGCACCCGGAGGAATTTGTCGCCCGCGCCCGTGAGCTCGGCCTCGCGGGCCTCGGCATTGCGGACCGCAATTCGGTCGCCGGAGTCGTGCGCGCCTATTGCGCGGCAAAACCCGAGGAGGGCGAAAAGCCCCATGGCATGAAGCTCGTCGTCGGCGCGCGATTGGTCTTCGCCGATGGCACGCCCGACATTCTCAGCTTTCCGCAGGATCGCGCCGCCTGGGGCCGGCTTACGCGGCTTCTCACGGTCGGCAAGAGCCGCGCCGAGAAAGCCGATTGCGTGCTTTTTTGCGACGATCTCCTCGAACACGGCGAGGGCCTCAATCTCATCGTGATGCCGCCGCGCCGCATCAATGCGGACGCGCTCACAGCGCTGCTGCGGCGCTTCGTTCAAAACTTTTCACAACGCACCGCGCAAAACGCCGCGCAAAGCGCCGTGTGGCTCGCCGCCAGCATGCTCTATCGCGGCGACGATGTCCGGCGCCTGGCGCGTCTTGCCGCGATCGCAAGCGATGCCGCAGTGCCGCTGATTGCCGTGAACGACGTGCTCTATCACTCACCCGACCGGCGGGCGCTGCAGGACATCGTCACCTGCATCCGCACGCATACGACCATCGAAACCGCCGGCCGTACGCTGGAAGCCAATGCGGAACGGCACTTGAAAACCCCGCAGGAGATGGTGCGGCTCTTTCGCCGCGCTCCCCAAGCGATTGCGGAAAGCTTACGGTTTCTGGAGCGCTGCCGTTTCTCGCTCGATGAATTGCGCCAGACCGAATATCCCGACGAGCGCCGCGGCGGCTATGCGACACCGCAGGAAGCTCTCGTAGCGCTTGCCGAGGAAGGCGCCTGTCGCCGTTATCCGGATGGCCTGCGCGCCGACATCCGCCGCGCGCTCGACCATGAACTGGAGGTCACGGCCGAACTCAAATACGCACCCTATTTTCTCACCGTGAACGAGATCGTTGGATATGCCCGCCGCCAAGGCATCCTCTGTCAGGGGCGTGGCTCGGCGGCGAATTCCGTCATCTGCTACTGCCTCGGCATTACCGAGGTCGATCCCACGAAGGTTGACCTGCTGTTCGAACGTTTCGTCTCGGTCGAACGGCGCGAACCGCCCGACATCGACGTCGATTTCGAACATGAGCGGCGCGAAGAGGTGATCCAGCACATCTACCGGCACTATGGCCGCCAGCATGCGGGACTTGCCGCCACCGTCATCTGCTATCGCGGTCGCAGCGCCATTCGCGAGGTCGGCAAGGCTTTCGGCCTGTCGGAAGATACAGTCGGCGCACTCGCCAGAACGCTCTGGGGCTGGTCGATGGGGGGCGTGACACAGGCCGAAGCGCGTCGCGCCGGCTTTGATCCCGATGATCCGCGGCTGGCGCAGGTGATCGCGCTGGCGAAACAGATGATGGGATTTCCCCGCCATCTCTCGCAACATGTCGGCGGCTTCGTCATCACGCGCTCGCGACTCGACGAAGTGGTGCCGGTCGAAAACGCCGCCATGGACGACCGCACCGTCATCGAATGGGACAAGGACGATCTCGACGCGTTGAGCCTGCTCAAGGTCGACGTGCTCGGGCTTGGCATGCTGTCATGCATCAGGCGAAGTTTCGATCTGTTGAAGGAATATTATGTGCACGCGCATGTGCGTGCAGACTCCTCCTCCCTGGCGATGCGAAGGCTGGTCCCACAGCGTCCCCTCCCCCCCTGTGGGGGAGGGACAGGGAGGGGGATAACCACGCGCACCGAGTTTGCCATTACCCCCCACCCCAACCCTCCCCCACAGGGGAGGAGGGAGCACACCGAGTTCGCCGCAGCAGCGCGGACACAACAACTAGAAGAAACGCAACAGTTAGAAAAAACAGCAAAGCCAATCCCCCTCGACCTCGCATCGGTCCTCGATTACGACCAGGCCATCTATCGCATGCTTTCACGCGCCGACTCGGTCGGCGTCTTCCAGGTGGAAAGCCGTGCCCAGATGTCGATGCTGCCGCGGCTACAGCCAAAAGAATTCTACGATCTCGTGATCGAAGTCGCGATCGTGCGGCCGGGCCCGATCCAGGGCGACATGGTGCATCCTTATCTGCAGCGGCGCGAAAAGCTGCGTGAGCGAGGCGTAGAGCCGACCTATCCGTCGCCCTCACCGCTGCATGGCGACAAAGACGAACTGAAGCAGGTGCTGCACAAGACGCTCGGCGTGCCGCTGTTCCAGGAACAGGCGATGCGCATTGCGATCGTGGCCGCAAAATTTCCGCCCGCCAAGGCCGACCGCCTGCGCCGCGCCATGGCGACGTTTCGGCGCGTCGGCACCATCGACC
>DATGVJ010000596.1:0-17160 GCA_035300505.1 Xanthobacteraceae bacterium | reverse complement strand
ATTCACAACGATCGAACCGGTGTTGGCGGATGTGCCGTTTGGCGGCGCCGGCATGCTCGATGGCGTCGTGGGTTCGAATGTTTTCAACATATTGTGCGATGAGCTGTGCGTCGGTCTGCTTTGACAGCTCTTTATTGTTCGCCATAGCGACTCCTCCAGCCGGCTCCGCCCAAGACGATTGGAATACAAGCGGCGCCGATGATCGCCCCACAATTGATCACACCATGTGCGCAAATTCATCATGCGGTGGTTGACATAATGTTCATGTTATGTTCTCATGATCAAACATAATCTGTCAAGCGTGAGCATGAATTGGTGATGTGTCATGTCCATCGAAATGTTTGTTCTGTCTGATCGCCGGTTGGCTTCGATTGCCGAATGGCAGGAGGTTATCGACCGCGAAGGCTTTGCGATGACATTACTCACCGAGGTCACATTTGACGAACTCGGCGGCTTTCTGCCCGTGCGGTATGGCGACGTGGAGGCAGGTTTTGAATGCTACCATGAGGATGCGGCCGCGATCATGGATATGTGCGAAGATGTCGACTTCGGGCATCGATGGAAGTACGCGCTTGGACTGCGGTTCGGCGGCAACCTCGATGCATTGTTTGGCGCTAATGCCTGTGGGGCGGCTTATGCCAAGGCGACGGGTGGCGTCTTTTTCGACACCGAGGCAAACGAAATTTTGACCGCGGAAAAAGCACTGCAGGCCGCCCGCGAAATCGAAAGAGACTTGCCGCGATTGCGGGCCTATTTGGCTTCACCGATTTGAGTCTTCGGCGCCCGACGTCTTCACATCACGAAGGCCGTCCAGCGCCCGTAAGCCACCACCGCGATCCAACACGACAGCGAAATTGCGCCGGCGAGCTTGGCGGCCACGGGAATACGGGGGGCCCGGTTCCATTGCGACACGCTTCGGATGGTCATGAATTGGAACACCAGCATGTTGATGCCGGCGAGCGCCATAAGGGCGACCTTGGCCTGGAAGGCGTAATTGGCAAAGTATTTCACCGGCTGGCCCGTGAACAACATCACGCCCGTGATGGCCGAGATGATGAAGGCAGTCCAGGTCCAGGGCAGGGCTTCCCGGCAGAGATCGGTGACCGAGCAGCCTTTCGAGGCGAGCCCCAGGAGGCGCAGGTCCACCACGACGATCATGCCGAACACGATTACGGCTGCGCCCACGTGGATCATCAACAGGCCCGAAAATCCCCCTGGCGATTGCGACACGAAGATCGCGACCGGCGTCTTTTCCAACCAATGCAGGAATTGCGTAATCGACTCCACGGTCCCTCCTTGCCAGTGTCTCGTGTCTAGCCCTGCAGGAATCCCACGAGCCAGCGCCCGCGACCCGCCAGCGTCACGCCCATCCACAAGACAAGCGTGAAAGCCGCAAAGGTGCTCACCATCTTGTGCTTTGATGAAGCGCTGTCCCAGGCTTCGCCGTAGCGCCGCAGCGCAAGCCCGAACCCAAATGTCGCCAACATACCGATCCCCATCATAGCCATCTTCACCTGGAAGCTTGGATCAAGCAGCGTGCGCCTTGGCGCGGACAGCGTGAGCACGATCCCGGTCACTGTCAGCACGGCCATCGACCACCAGAGCCACGGCCAGAACCGGCGCGCGCGCTCGCGCGAGGGCTCGGTTTGCGACCATCCCCATACCCGATGGTTGATCATGATGAGGGCTGAAAGAACGAGCCCGGTGGCAAGGATGTGCAGGACGTGCGTTATGGGGATGATCAAGCCGCTCCGACGAATCGTCAGGCTCAAGGCAGACGTCTGCAGCCACTGGACGTATTCCATCATGATGAACTTTGGCCCCGATCTCCAGACCGCGATTTCCGACCGTAACATGCCGGAAGCGGATGTGCGATGTCGTTCCTAGCCCTCTCACGCAGGTTGCGGGATCGGCACCTGATGTACCTTCATGGCGAGCGCGACAGAGGAATAATACCCAAGCAGGACGAGCACTTCGGCGATGCCGGCGCGGCCAAGAACCTTCTCGACACTTGAGAAGTCATCATCCGACAGTTTGCTGCCGGCAACGAGCAATGAAGCGTATCGATGCACCGCGTGTTCATGCGGATCGGTGAGTTTCGGGTCCGCACCCTGAAGGATCGCGTCGATCACTTCCTGCGTGAGACCCACCTTCTTGCCTTCGCGGATATGCGCCGCCACCACATAGTCCCCCTGCCAGTGGTTTGCGATGATCAGGATGCCGATTTCGACTTCACGCGCGGACAGCGACGAGCGCTTGTTGAGGAATGTACCGATGTGTTCCATGCCGCTGGCAAGTGTCGGACTGTGGATCCAGACCTTGTAGGGCGCCAGAATACGTCCGCGGCCGGCCGTGAGTTGGTCGAATATTTTGGTCTGTTCGGGCGTGAGCGCGTCTGGTGCAATTTCGGCAATGCGGTTCATGGGCGGTGTCCTGGTAAGTGTCATGGCGTTTGTTGAACGTGATACTGGGGATCGTGGTCCGCGGCAGGGAGCTTATCCACAGATGTGCCCCCAAGATACTACGGCCCAATTTCCGTCACATGAATCAAGCACACATCGAGTCGTGAAATTGGCGGGGGCCAATTTGGGGGAATATCATGAGCATTATCAGACGCGCGTCTGCGGCGGCTTTGATCGTTGGCAGTTTTGCGGTTTCAGAAAGCGCAAAGGCGCAGGAGCCTGCTGAGATCAAAATTGGTATTGGAATTCCTCTTTCGCCTGGACAACAGGGGACCAGTCCGGGGCAGTTATTTAAGGCAGCAAAAGCAACTGATCCAACGACCGCTTTGCCGCCTGGCAAGATATTCCTGCAGAACAAAGCAGCCGATCCGACCACGGCGTTGCCGCCGGGCCAGGCCTTCACGAATTTGGGAAGATCCAAGAAGCCGTAGCGGGCTACGCGATTTAAGCCTCAGCGGTTGCGAGATCTTAGAATTCGTAGGGGCGGGCCTTGTGCCCGCCCGGAACACTATGCTGTGTTGCTTACGCTCCGGGCTGAGTTTGCTGGAGTTGCACACACCATGTCGAAGCATGCGGTCGCAAAAAGGGCTCAATTATTTCATCTCGCCGGTTCTTCCGCGGGCTCGCTCTGTTCGCCCGTGACCGGGCTCTCCCCACTTGTCACGAGCCTGCCAAAGAACATGTAGTTCGCCTTCGGGCCCTGCATCACCAACGTCCAGTGGCTGAAATCATCGGCACTGGTGCAGCTGTTGCCGCGCCCCTGGAAGATCACGGTCAGCAACTGATTCGCGCCAAATCCAACGTTGAAAATGCCCGAACCCGTTGGCTTCGATGTAATCTTCCATTCCTTGTAGAGAGCAGGGCCCTGCGAGCCCTCCTGGTCCTGCGTACGTGGGTCGACCGCGAAGATCGAGACCGTGCCGGGACGGCGCAACGACAGCGTGCCGGATTTTCCAGTCTCGTCCCGAAACGTGAAGGTGAGCTGTTCTTTCGACCAGCCGGCTTTTAGTTCGTAGCTGACCGATGGCGATGAAATTCCTTTCGTGTCACTGGGATCCGCCTCGCCGGAATAGAGGTTTGCCATCGAGGCGAATCGCATTTCTTCCAGCACACCGATCTTGTAGGCATCTAGTTTTGCGACGCCGACACTGCGCTGCCCGAGGTTGGTGCAGCACGCGCAGGCCCACGCGTTGCGCAACGTGGCATCGAGCAATGGCACGGTCCAAAGCACGACAAGTGCAGAAAGGCTGAACGTAATCGTGCGCCGCGATTTCATGTTGACTGCCTCGTACATTACCATCTTTGGTTCATCATGCACTACGACGGCCTCGGCTCGCCGCGTAGCGCGGCACTGACCTGCTTTGGCGCCTGATGCTTGTCGTCATTGAGGTGCAACAATGTGTCGGCTTCGTGGACTTCGAGCGCATCTTTGCCGGACAGGAGTCCATGCGTCGCGTGGAAGCCGAGCGCACGATAGACCTCGAATTGTTCCTCGCTGAAGAACTGATCACCCGTTGTTTCGTGCGGGAAGGTCCGGTGCCGGCGCGCATAATTGCGGACATAATCTCGTTCGTCGCCGGTCAGCGAGGACTTGATGTATAGCAACCATCCGCGTGCGCCGTCTCCGTAGTCGATCGAACCGATTGCGGCATGCGGCCCATTCGAAGACACGCGCGGGGAGCCATCCCCACCCGGTGCGGTTCCCATCCATTGACTGGTCGAGGCCTGGATCTTGTGCCAAGGCAATTCCAACTCGACGCCGAGGTCAATGCGTGCATAGCGCTGCAGCGCGATGAACGACGGAAAAGTCAGGGTCGGATCGGCTTCCGCATCCACGACGATGATCAATTTGCAGCGCCGTTTCAGGAGTTCGTAGACACCGAGGTTTTCGATGTGGCCGCCATCGGTCAGGTAGACTTCATCGCTGTTCTCATAGAGCCGGCCGGTAATTTCCGACCACAGGAACGGTGTTATCGCGTGGCGCAAATTGTTGAGACGCTGAAGAATGGAAACGCTTCGCGTCGCTGCGGCATCGGGTCCCACAAATCGCGGATTCTTGATCCAATAGCCCAGCCGGACATTCAGGAGCGTCAGCGTCGGGCGCAGCGGCCGAACAGATTGGGAACCCATATTCGACGAAACGGCCGCGCCCGAGATGGCCATTGCGGTTGCCAGATCGAGGTTGGGTTCGGTTGTCTCGAACTGGGGGGTCGGCGCATAACCCGTCGCCTCGCTGCCGACGAAGCAGGATGAAAACAGGAAAAAGTCGGCGTTTCGGCCGCGCCGGTTGGCGTAGTCGGAGCCTTGGAGATTCAACGAAGCATTGATCAGATGATAAGGCGCAAATTGACTGGAAAGCCCGCTCATGAGGAGGTGATCGGCCTCAGGGAAATCACGTCCCTGGTCAAGACTAGGCTGGTTTCTCTCGGCTGCCGTGGGTTGCGCCGGCCCCGCGGGGTCAAACAGGAAAGCCTTGCTAAGCCGATCGCGATAGAGCCGGTGAAGCGAATTTGCGTTCGGTTTGAAGAAACCGGCCAGGAGCAAAAACGCAAATCCGATCGTGGCGTAGAATACGACCATCGGCCGAACCAGCGCTTGCGTGAACAAGTAGTCTGTGACCCGCCAATACAATGAAAGGGACTTGAATGCGGGACAGAATACCGAATAGGCGAGCCATGTTGCGGATTTGATCATCCATCGTGGCGTATGTTCGCCTTGCGGATGATCGTAATTGCCATCAGTCGTGCAATATTGTGGATCGTTTCTCGGTCGATCAAGTTGGCCGACCGTTGCAGGCGGGTCGACGAGTTCGGCTACGGCCGGTGGCTCAGCGTACGAGCCTGGTACTTCCTTGAGATTGTCAATCATCCCCCAATACGACAGATAAAGGTATGCGACCCAGATCAGCAATGGCACGGCGGCGCCGGCTGCCCAATAGATCGCCTTGGCCGCGAAGTTTGCAATTATTGCCGAGGCGCTGGCGTCGGTATTTGTCGCCTTCAAGATGGCTGCCAAATGTTGCCTGAACAAAGTGACGATGGCTGCCAGGGGCGTGAGGATGGTGACGAGGGTGGTGAGCCCTTTGGCTTCTCCCTCCGGCAATCGAACGTCATCGATATATTCGAACATGCCTTTAAGGAAAAAGGGCTGGAGTTCAATGAAGAACATCACGGCGATCAGCACCAGATAGGCGGCAGCAAGCATCGGCAAGCGGGTACGAAATTCCGACGAGCGATTCGGCGGTGAAAATGAACGGTAGAGCGCCCATACAAAGAATAGCAACAATCCAAGCAGCATCAGAGAAATCGATAGCCCAAAACTTCCCAGGGAAGGAAATCTTTCGCAAAGCGGATAACCGAGGATATCCGGGCACCCGAGATCTTTGTAACTCGGATTGCATAGAATTGTGATGGCGGCCAGGATCAGCACTGGCCCGAGCACCCATGCCAGATTGGCCACGAGCCCGCGGGCCACGATGGCAACTCCCGTCGCGACATCGCGTCCTCCGGCCGGAATCAGATAATTCGAATAATTGCGCAAATGCCCGACGGCGGCTGTATCGCTGATGTCGGGCGTGCCCGGATTTGCGTTACTCTTGATTGCGCCGCCCTCACTTGCGGCGCGCTTATTTGCGGGCCTCTCGTTTGTGCGGCTCTCATTTGCGCGACTCTCATTTGCGCGATTCTCATTCGCGCGACTTTTGGGCGTATTGCCAAAAACGAATTCCCCGTTCGTGCATGTCATTGTGGTCGTAAGGGACGACCCCATATAGCCACCGCCCGACACGGTTGAGAGATAATCGATATTGCGCAGCACGTCGTGATGATTGAGGGCCTGCAGGACGCCGAGTGAAAATGAAGCCGAGCGAACCCCGCCGCCTGACAGGGCCAAGCCGACCGCATCGAGGGTTTTGAGTTTGCCCTCACTCGCGCCGGGCACCAGTCCCTTGCGTCCCAGAAATCTACGGCGCTGGTTAATTGCCTGGATTTCGGCTTGGAGGATTTGATCGAACTGCAATTGCCCTGGAGGTACATTCGTATCGAATGCCATTGCACTGCCCCCCATTCCGGAGTCCCGCTTAATCGCGTCATTGTGGGCGTCGTGTCCTATGCCGTAAATCCTCCAGAAGTACTGCCGACAAAAAACCGCAAGTCGTGTTCCCACGACTTGCGGCGCCTCAGCTTTAAGACCATCGGATGACGTTGTGTCAATCCGACCGATGCTCGCTTATCTGCTTGCGCTGCTTCTTGGGCGCCTGGAATTCCGATATGCGATGCTGGCGTGGCCAAGGCAGTAGGAAAAGCCCTCGAGAGATTCGTGGCCGCAATAGCAGAAGTCATTCGCTCCCGGAGTGCCAAACGGCCAGTGGCATTGTGACGGCCCCAATTCAAGAAGCGAGGGCCCGTGCCCGTTGTTGATCGGAATGATGTCGACCGATGGTATGGGCTCGCAAAATGCCAACGGGGGCATCGATTGCTGGGACCGTTTGCTTCTCAGCAAGCGGCCGATGTTGACCTTTGAAGACGATTTCAAGTCTTTGCGTCTGGCGGCGCGTGCGCGCGCCAGCTGCTCACGAATGACATCGCGGGGGCGTTTGAGGCCCAGGCGGTTGAGCTTGCCGATGACGGCGTTGCGGGTGACCCCGATCTCTTCGGCGATTTTGGCACAGCTGCGGCCCGCATGATATCCGCGCTCGAGCTGTTCAACACGTTCCGGCGTCCAGGTCTCGCTTGGAAGCGATCTGGGCCGTTCGCTTTGCAGTTCACTTGGCATTTCTTGGGGCGAGGGTGGACGCCCCCCTTGGGGGGGCGCCGAGCGTTGGTAGACTGTACTCAGGGAGAACATGGGTTGGCCTCGTGGTAGGTCCTGGATCGTTGTTGCGCTTGTGCGTTGGCAAAAGACGTCCCGTTTGGCGACCGACCGGCAGATCGGGACGCCATCAGGCAGATCATTCATTGGAGGTGGGCTGGATGACCCCTCCGCGCGGCCACAAAGGGCGATTTTTGGGATTTCCCCCGGTGGGTGGCGCGGCCGAATCAGAAGTTCTCATAGAGAACTTGATTTGCCAAGAGTTAAAACGCTGTTATTATCAGGTTTAAATCTAGTTATAACGTGAGTAGGTGTTTTTATGGCCCGTCCAGAGAACCGATCGGAAGGCCGATCCCTCAGTCTGACACTGCCGCAGTGGACATTTGACTACCTGGCCAGTCTTGCAGACCACGGTATATTTGGACGGACGGAAAATGATGTTGCGGCTTTTCTTCTCATAAGGCAGGCCGACGAGCTTTTCGAAAAGAAGATACACGATCGGAAAATTCCCGCAGGGCCCCCAAGCCGAGAAGGCGCTTGAAAGTGCCGGCGTGTCACTGGGAAAGATGAACGGAAGCCGAAGCTTTCCGGTTGCGGCTGTAACTTGGGCGAGGTCTTGGCCGAACAGTCCAATCTAAGCGCTATCCCGGTGAAGTAAGGCTCAGTTCCAAAGCTGATCCCGGGAAAACCTGGGATCATTTTGGTTTTACGGTCGGATAGATATTGGCGCCGTAATATTCGCGGATTTCGGCGATCTGGTCGGGGCCGGGCGGGGCATATTGCAGCCGCTTGCTGGTGAAGGTCCCACCCATGATGCGGTCGAGCTTCACCGCCATTTCACCGGCTTTTATCAGGGTTGTAATGCCGTTGAGAATGGGCGCGCCTGAGGGCGTGGTATAGACGCCCGCATAGGCGAGCAGCGCCATCACGACGCCGCCGGCTGCTATCACCACCTCGGCGCCCGCATCCGTATTGGCTTTGGCGGCGGCCTGGAACTGGCCGATGAGATCGCGCAGGACCTCCGGGTTCTCGAACCCTTCATCGAGATTGAGAATGCGGTCGACCTTCATGCGGTTGACGGCTGCCAGCCGGTCCCGAAGGCCGTAGTGATGGACGTTCTCGACAATGCGCGGAGTGAATTTCTCATTTATGGTTACCAGTGAAAAATTGGCGCCCATCATGCAGGCGACATGCAGGCTCGTTTCGCAGAGCCCGAGGACGGGGAAATTCGCGATCTCCCGGCATTCCCGCAGTCCCGGGTCCGCGATGTTGCCGATCAGGAAGGCGTCGAACTTCTGTTCCATCGCCTTGTGGACGTTCTCCATCACCTCGCCGGTCTCGAGATATTCGAGATAGCGGTATTGGTCGGCAAAGCCGCCGATCTTGGTGATGCCGTGGATTTCAATCTCGGTGCCGGGGTCTTTGACCCGGTCGAGGATTTGGCGGAGGTAGCGGGGATAGGATTTCCACTTCGTCTCGAAGCGGCTCATGCTCTGGTACCAGATCTTCATCCCATCGCTCCTGCGGGTTGGCGGCAATTCGGGTTGGTGGTGCAACCCTCGTGGCGGGTGCCAAAGGCCGTAGAACGATGCCTGCCATGGCGTCAACCGTGGAAGACGCGGCTGCCTTGAGAACGTACCCCTGATCGTCGATAGTCTCGGCGGGCTTTCACCTCGCCCCGCCGTAGCGGGGAGTGGGGACGCTTGGAATTCGCGGATTGATACTGGCTCATTAGGAAGGGCGCGTCATGATCTGTCGTTTCGTAGCTGCGGCGCTCGCGCTCTTGCTGTCGATCGGCACCTCCGCAGCGCAAGCCCCTGATGCGGTCTATCCATCACGTCCGATCAAGCTCATCGTGCCGTTTGCGGCGGGCGGGGGGACCGACAGCCTGTCCCGAATCTTTGGCCAAGTCATCGGCGAGCAGTTGGGCGGCACGGTGATTGTCGAGAACATCGGCGGCGCCGGCGGCACCATTGGTATTGTCCAGGCCGCGAAGGCCGCGCCCGACGGCTATACGCTGCTCAGCGCAACGCCCTCGATCGGGATCAATCCGCATATCCAGAAGAATGTGGCGTACAACACGCTGCGCGACTTCGTGCCTGTAGTGCAGATCACGGCGAGCCCCTTCGTCCTTATTGCCACGAAGAGTTTTCCGATCGCGTCGGTGCGCGATCTTCTCGATATCGCGCGAACTAAGCCCGGCACGATCAGTTACGGCTCCGCCGGCATCGGATCGGCGTCGTTCTTGAGCGCGGAACTCTTCAAGGCCTTGGCTCAAGTCGACATCACGCATATTCCGTATCGCGGCACCGGGCCGGCGCTTATCGACCTGATAGCGGGTCGCATCCAGGTGCAATTCGAAAATGCGCCGGCGGCGCTGCCGCAAATCCGCAGCGGCGAACTCAAAGCCATCGCGGTCGGCACCGCCAAACGCTCGGTCATAATCCCCGACCTGCCGGCAATTGCCGAAACGGTGCCGGGCTATGAAGCGAGTTCCTGGCTTGGACTGTTGGCGCCCACCGGTACGCCGCGACCGATCATCGACAAGCTCAATGCCGCCATCAACAAGTCGCTCTCCGACGCGATCATCCGCAAGCGCCTCTCAGACCTCGGCGTCGAATGGGTCGGCGGCAGTCCCGAAGAGTTCGGTGCCTATCTCAAGGCCAAGGTCGAGGAAACTGACCGTATCGCGAAAGCGGCGGGGTTGCGAGCGGAGTAGGCTGCTTCAGGGCACAACATTTCATATCTTGTGATAAGACAACGGATAACAACGCGATTTGAGGGCTCAATGAAATCAGCCTTTTTCGGTTTGACAATCATGCTTCTGTTTGGCCTTTTCGTGGGCGGCGCTTCGGCGCAGATGGCCGCGACGTTTGCCGCCGATGCGAAAGGGCAGATTTTCTTCGTGACGCCATCGCGCAACATCGGCTGCACATTTACGCCGCAAGGCGGCACGGGGGTGTACAAGCCGTTCGACGGTGGCCCCGAATTGTCGTGCGATCGCAAGGAGCCGCAATATGTGCGCCTGGTGGTTACGCCCAAATCGGTTCGACGCTTCAACGAAGTCGGCGACCAGGATGGGCTTCCTGAGGACAACATCCTCCCCTATGGTTCGCGTTGGTCGCGCGGTCCGTTCACCTGCGATTCCACCGAGGCGGGGCTCACTTGTAAACGCCAGGATGGCCGCGGGTTCTTCATTAGCCGTGCGACGATAAGGATGATGTAGCTGGTTGGATTGAATGCGCCATGCCGATCCTCGCCGCACTTGGTCTCCTCGTTCTGCTCGTGGTCGTCTTCGGGCCGTCGTGGTGGGTCAGGCATATTCTCAAGCGGCACAGTGCCGAACGCGTCGATTTTCCGGGTACCGGCAGCGAACTCGCACGTCATCTGCTTGACGAAGCGGGCTTGCAGACGGTCAGCGTCGATGTGACCGATCTCGGTGATCACTATGACCCGGACGCACAGGCCGTGCGCCTTCTGCCACAACATCACAACGGCCGTTCGGTCTCGGCGATTGCGGTCGCCGCACATGAAGTGTCGCATGCGGTACAGCACGCGCGCGGCGAACCCTCGTTCGCGCGGCGCTACGAGCTGGTCAAGAATGTCGTCTGGTTCGACAAGATAGCGAGTGTTTTTCTGCTGCTGGCGCCAGTCGTGTTGGTCTTCGTGCGGGTGCCGGGGCTGTTCCTGTTGCAACTCGTCGTCGGCATTCTGTTCCTCAGCGTCCGTGTCATTGTCCATCTGGTGACCCTGCCGGTCGAATTCGATGCAAGCTTCGGCAAGGCGTTGCCGGTGCTCACGCGCGGCGGCTATCTCTCGGCGTCCGATATGCCGGCCGCGCGCGACGTCTTGCGCGCAGCGGCCTGGACCTATGTGGCGGCGGCGCTCGCGACACTGCTCAATCTTGCACGTTGGCTTCGCATGTTGCGGTTTTGAGCGGGATTGCGCTTGCGCGTGTTTGGGCTACGATAAAATCAACAGCACATATCGGGAGGTCTCAATGAAGTCATTCTCACGCTCCGTCGGCGTAACGCTCATTTGCCAATCGCTGGCCGCCTTGTCGGCTGCCACCATGTCGTCTGTTGCCGTGTCGAACGCGGCCGAACTTGTCGTTCTCACCAGCCAGGGTGCGATCCCGGGGGTTCGCGAACTCGGTGCCGCGTTCGCGCGTGCGACCGGTCACAAGGTGACGGCGCTTGAGGAAACCGGCAGCGCGCTGGAGCAGCGGCTCGCCAACGGCCCGGCCGACCTGATCACGGTCAATCCGGAGACCATGGATGACCTCATCAAGAAGGGCCGGATCGTTGCCGGCACAGTGGCGCCGTATATGGTAGCGGGGCTTGGAATCTCGGTGCGGGCCGGCGCGCCCAAGCCCGATGTCAGCACGGTCGATGCCTACAAGGCGACGCTGCTGGCCGCGAAGTCGATCGGCTATTCACGCGGCTGCAGCGGGCGCAATACCGCGGAGGGAATTGCGCAACTCGGCCTCGCCGAGCAGCTCAAGGCGAAGACACAGTTGACGGGAGCCGGCACCGGCCCGGTCACCTTTTTTCTGGCACGTGGAGATTTCGAGCTCGGCATTCAGCAAAGCAACATCATGGATGGCGTACCGGGAACCGATTACGTGGGACCGGTGCCGGGATCTATCAACAAGCCCTGTCCCAACAGCGTCGCGCTGCTCAATGTGTCGAAGGAGCAGGACGCCGCGCGCGCCATGATCCGCTATATGGTTTCTGCGGAGGCGGCGCCGCTGCTGCGCAAAGTTCACGAGGAGCCGGCGAGGAAGTAGGAACAATAAATAACCTGGTGTTCTGACTCTAATGCAGTACAGTCAACGTGCTCACGCCGCTGCGGCGGTCTGGCCCCCACGCCGGAGACTCGTCCAGAGTATTCCAGTGACGAGGCCGATCGTTCCCATCACGGACGCGATGGCGCTGCCATTGATCGGCCCTAGATAGAAGCCGGCCCCGAAGATCAAGGGGCCGCAATATCGAACCACCATCCCTATGATCCAGAAGTTGAGGCCGATCTGAACTGTGCTCCATATTCTCAATCGTTCCGACGGATTATGGCCGAACGCGGTGATCCACAGGATGATAACACCGAAGACGAAGAGGTCCACGGCTCTCATTTTGAGCAGCGCAACGAGGTTAAAATTGTGGTTAACCGCTGCGCCAACTGCAAGAAGTATGAGTATTACTCCGAAGAGACCGGCCGCGATGCGAGCAAACTTTATCATGTGAGACTCCAACCTTCGTCCACCGGCGGGTGCCGGGCAGGCACACCAGGACATGTTTTTTTCTTAGTCGCCTTGGTGTGGTTGGAGGTTCAAGCGCCGGGCGGCATCACACCGACGGCGCCATACCGACATGAGAACGCATT
Source organism: Xanthobacteraceae bacterium (assembly GCA_035300505.1). Classification (GTDB taxonomy): domain Bacteria; phylum Pseudomonadota; class Alphaproteobacteria; order Rhizobiales; family Xanthobacteraceae; genus VAZQ01. The sequence continues at coordinate 4,507 of DATGVJ010000596.1, read as the reverse complement.
GCGAACGCATTCGAATTTGCCTCGGATGGGCAATGGTTTGGAGTTTTTCGCCTGATCGGCCGCTCAGCCGACTGTGCAAGCGGCCTCGCCGCTGGCTTCGAACCTTAACCATTCGGCCCGGTCTTCAGACGGCGCAGCGTCCACCCACAATTCGTAGGTGCCGACATAGGGGCTTTCCTCGGCTTCGCCGCGCCGCGTCTCGACGACGAGCGTGACTTCCATGTATGGCTCCTCCTCGGCCGACTGCCAGCGTGCGACCAACTTGATATCGCGACCGCGGAACCAGTTTTGACCCAGATGATCGAGGTCGAGCGATATCCTGCGCAGGCGTTCGGGCACGTCCTTGGCAACGATCTCGATGTCGCCGCCGAAGTTTGCCGCGCCGCCGCCGAGGCTTGTGCCATAGGCGGCCTCAATGGCCAGCCTCACATTGGAATCTTTAGCGCCACATGAGAAGCCGACGCTGGCGTGGGCCGAACCCGCGATAATCGTCGACAGGATGAGTGCAGCGCAAGCAAGGAGGGCACGCATCGGCTTCTCCGGCGAGGGGGATGGTCGTCACAGTCCATTGCGGCCCTATTGGACAGCCCTGGAACGTGACCATGTGGCGTGGTCGCGAGGCTCTTGTGGCGCTGCTGATAGCGCAGGCGTCCGGACTGCATGCGCTTTCTCAACGTCGTCCTTGGCGCAGCATGCATTGAACAAAAGCTTCATTGACGTGTCGCTTGTCTGTTGTTTTCGAAGCCCAGCCATTGCGCCCATTCGTCTGCTGCACAATAACCCCGCCATTTTCCAACGCGCAAGTGCATCCGACTTGGTCGCGCATTTTCACACATTCTGGACGAACTTTTTGGGCCATGATGCTCGTGGCAAACAGCAAGAATGCAAGAACTATGATTAACCATTTAGCTGAACTCGCGGACATCGCTGATGATCCTTGATGTGGTGGTCGATCCGTGACGATGGCACAATCACCCCGGCCGCATGCCTTTCGCCCTGATCGTCGTGGCAGCTTCGGGCGACTTCAGATAATTCATGAACGTCTTGGCGGCTGCGGCATCTCTTGCATTCGCGCTGGGAGCCGCGGCATAAACGAGATCCTGCTGCAGTTCGGGCGGAAACTGGCCGGCCAAATCGACGCCCGGGACCGCGAATACGCTGGTGAGAAAAATTCCGAGTGCGGCTTCGCCTTGGATCACGGCTTGCACGATCTGCGGCGGTGTGCCGACCGTCTTGGTCTTTGCCTTCATCTCCGCCTCGATGCCGAGGCGCGCGAAGACCCGCAGGATCTGTGCGCCGGCAGCACTTTCCGGAATTGTGGCGATGGATGGTGCCTGCAGCATGGCGCGCTTGAACGCCTCCGTGGTACCGAGATCCGGCTTGGGCGCACCGGAACGTACCACGACACCATAGCCGACGCGTGCCACATCGGTGGTCGGCTCCGGGGCAAACCGCGCCCGCGCGCCTGTATCTTTCATTACGTCGGTGGGCACGACACCGAAGTCGAACGGCGTTCCCGAGGTCGCCTCCTTGATCAAATCCGGCGTGGTGGCATAGACGATGACGAGCGTGTGGCCGCTCGCTCGTTCGAACTGGGTCTTGAGTTCGTTCAGGGCTGGCGCAATGCCGCCGCCCGCCAGAATCCTGAGTTCGGCCGCGCTCAGATTGGCCGTCGAGAAGATGAGAGCTGCGAGCATCGATGCCCCAGCGATAATCGATGATTTTCTCATGGAAGTTTCCTCCACCCGAATTGGGATATGACCATGTGGCCATTGGCGCATTGTTGGCGTTCATCGCGCCATTCATACGGCGATACGACGACGGTTTTAGCAACAGCCAACCATGCTATAATCATCGCACACGGACGCCTTATTTTGAAGAATACAGGATGTAACCAACACGCTCAACCAGGGAGGAAATCATGACAGCCGAATTCCCATCCGCATCATCCGTTTCGGCCGATGAACCGGTCGCGTCGCGCCGGGACTTTGTCGCCGCCGCCGTGACGGCAGCAGCTGGTGGTGCCGTTGCGGGCGCTGCCGGCGCCGCGCAGGCGCAAGGCATGGCGAACGTGCGATATTCGAATCCGCCCGGCATGTCGTCGCCGCCGACCTACCACCACGTGGTCGAGGTCACGGGCCCGCACCGCACCATATATCTGGCCGGCCAGACCGGCGTCGACGCAACAGGAAAAGTCGCGGGCGACTTCCACGCGCAGGCCGTGCAGGTCTTCGAGAACATCAAGACCGCGCTCGCCTCCGTCGGCGGCGGCTTCGAGAACGTCGTCAAGCTCACCAGCTATCTCACCAATATGGACGCGAACGCCCCCGCTTATCGTGAGGTGCGCGCGTCCTATTTCCCCAACAAGGCGGTGCTGCCGGCTTCGACCCTGCTGCAGGTGCCGCGCCTCGCCAATGCGGCCTATCTGCTTGAGGTGGAGGTGGTGGCGATCCTGCCGCCGCGGGCGTGAGGAGGAGAGCCATATGTCGAAATACACCTGGGATCATGTCCACCTGCGCACGCCCGACCCGGAGGCGATGGCCCAGTGGTTCGAGCATATGCTCGGCGCCGAGGTCATTCGCACCATGCAGCAGGGCAAGCCGCGCCTTGATCTCAAGCTCGGCGGCGCCAACATCTTCATCGCGCCGGTCGCGGCCGGGGACGGCGTCAATCCGTCGCCGGCCACGCCCTATCAGGGCCTCGACCATTTCGGTCTCACCGTCAGCGGGATCGACGCGATCGCGGCGGAACTCAAGGCCAAGGGTGCCGAGTTCACCACGGAGCCGACCACGATTCGCCCTGGCGTGCGCGTCTGCTTCCTCCGCGGCCCGCAGGGGATATCGATCGAATTGCTGGAGCGCTGGGCGGTGTGATTGTCGCCATGTATATGATCCGCTACGTGATGAGCCGGATCTTCGTGTTCTGGCTTTCGGTCGCCATCCTTGTCTACGGATGGTTCAGCAACGCGAGGCTCGTGAACGACGGGTTCGGCGCGAGCGAAGCTTTCGTGAAAAGCCTGACCAAAATGGATGTGAGTGGAAAGACCGAAACGGTGATCGTGCATATCCTCCACCTGGGTGATCTGCTCGTGATCGGGATCATCATGCTCGCCGTCACTTTTGTGCTTACCGCCCTGAGAAATCTGGTGCTTGGGTCGGGCAAGCAACGCATGACCGTGATCAAAGCCGTTGCGCACCTGCTTGTCCTTTTGGTGCTCGCCTACGTCATTCTCGCGGCGGTCTGGTGGTACGACGCGCGCCGCGTCAACGCCTGGTTCGATGCCAGCACGGTTTTGATCGGCCATGTTGCGATGGCCATCGACCCGCGCGGTCAGTTGGACCTCGTCTTGCGGACGCTCGGCTTGCCGCGCCACCTCGTCGTGGCGTGTCTCATGCTCGCGCTCGCGCTGGTTTGGGAAATCCTGAAATGGGCGCTTCGCGGCACGCGCGCGCGGCTGGCGCGTTCCCAGGCGAGTGCGTAGAATGGCTCTCGTGCAGCGGACCCCGCCACGCGCTGACTTTTTCGACGCGTGCACCTCGCTCCGCTTGACTTTTCCAGTGGGCTGACACTCACGGAGGACACGATGCTTTGCAAGAGCGCGATCGGTTTGCTCGCATTCGTGACGACAGTCGCCATAACCGTTACCGGGGCGAAGGCCTTCGACGATGCCAGTTATCCGGATTTGGCCGGCGGCTGGTTTGGGATGGGTGGCGGCAACCATGATTCGTCGAAACCCAGCGGCCTTCGACAGCAGGCTCCTTTGACTCCTGAGTACCAGAAAATTCTGGAGGCGAGCCTCGCCGATCAGGCGAACGGCGGCCAGGGTGAGAATCCCGGCTATCGCTGCGCTTCGCACGCCATGCCGCGGGTCATGATCGCGAACGTTCCGCTCCAGTTCCTGATCCTGCCGGAGACCACGTATGTATTGATCGAGCGGCTCAGCCAGGTTCGTCGAATCCATACCGACGGCCGCAACTGGCCGGCACAACTGCGCCACTCATCGCTCGGCTATTCGATCGGCAAATGGATCGACGAGGACGGCGACGGCCGCTATGACGTGCTTGAAGTCGAGACGCGCGCCATCAAGGGGCCCCATGTCTATGACAGCAGCGGCATGCCATTCCACCGGGACGAGCGCGCCATCGTCAAGGAGCGCATCCGCCTCGACAAGACCAATTCGAATGTGTTGCGCAACGAAATCACCACCATCGACAACGCGCTGACGCGTCCGTGGACGGTTACCCGCAGCTATCGTCGCCATCGCGATTACAGGTGGAGTGAGTACACCTGTGTCGCTGACAACCAGCATGTCATCATCGGCAAGGAGGACTACTTCATGAGCGGGGACGGCTCGCTCATGCCGGTGCGCAAGGACCAAAACCCGCCGGACTTGCGATATTTCGATCAGCGATAGCTGCGCGCCAGCTTGGTTTTGGATCGTAGCCCGGATGAGCGCCCCTCATCAGCGCGTTCACGCGCATGATGTGGGCGAGATATCCGGGGCAAC
>DATGVJ010000595.1:0-2656 GCA_035300505.1 Xanthobacteraceae bacterium | reverse complement strand
GATTGCGTCAATTCGCGGGCGTGCAACTGGAGTGGGTAGCGAACTTGCTTTGGCCAGCGACTTGCGGTTCGCGAGTCGAGAAAAGGCAATTCTTTCACAATGGGAAGTTGGCGCCGGATTGGTACCAGGCGGCGGTCCGCTCGCGAGATTGCCGCGTTTGATGGGTCGTGGCCGAGCTTTGGAAGTGTTGCTGAGTGCCGACGATATCGATGGCGATCTTGCGCAAGTCTACGGTTACGTGAATCGTTCGCTGCCCGATTCGGAACTCGACGGATTTGTCGATGCGCTTGCAACGAGGATTGCGTCATTCGACAAACAGGCAATCGCTGACACGAAGCGATTGGTCGACATCGCCAGTCTGCCTTCCGACGCTGAAATCGAGCCAGAATGGGGCGCATTTATTTCTTCCTTACAGCGTCCCGCCACGCAAGCAAGAATCGACAAGTTGATGGAGCTTGGCTTCCACAAGCCGGGCGATGTGGAAACACGTCTCGGCTATTACGTTGGCCAACTCGGAAATCAATAGCCCGTAACAAAAGTGGCGCGTTACGGCAGCGCAAACATCGAACGCCAAGGAGGCTATCGTGACGATAACGACCAGGTTGACCAAGCGTTTTGGTATCCAGCATCCCATCGTGCTGGCACCGATGACCCCAGCTTCCCGTGGGGCGTTGGCTTCGGCCGAGACGCGGCCGTCGCGTTCGTGGGTCTCCGGTACGGCAAGAGACGACAGCAACTGCTCGGCGGGCCAATAGCGTATCGAATTGTAGATGGAGCGTTTCAAATGGCAAATTTGACGATCAACGGTGAACTAAAGTCATTCGACGCCCCGGCCGATATGCCGCTGCTCTGGGTTTTGCGCGATGTGCTCGGCATGACCGGAACGAAATTCGGCTGCGGCATTGCCCAGTGTGGCGCCTGCACGGTGCATATCGATGGCAAGCCGGTGCGCTCCTGCATGCTGCCGGTGGGCGCGGTGCGCGAGCGCGCCGTCACCACCATCGAAGGCATCGGCGCATCACCCGCCGGCGCCAAGGTGCAGAAAGCCTGGCTCGATCTCGAGGTAATCCAGTGCGGCTATTGCCAGTCCGGTCAGATCATGTCGGCGGCGGCCCTGCTGGCGACCACACCCAATCCGGATGATTCCGATATCGACGCCGCGATGGCGGGAAATATCTGCCGCTGCGGCACCTATGTGCGCATTCGCGCCGCAATCAAGCAGGCTGCTTCCCAGCGTCAGTCATAGGAGATCGTCATGGCCGTTGCCGAGAGGATTTTCGGAAGAGTTTCACGCCGCTCCTTGCTGACCGGTGGGTTCGCCGGTGGGTTTCTGCTCGCGTTCCATCTTCCCGTGCGCGCGGTCAACGAGCCGGTGCAGCTACCGGACAACACGGATGGCAAGTTTGCGCCGAACGCCTTCATCCGGATCGATCATTCCGGCAAGACAATTCTCGTCATGCCCCAGGTTGAAATGGGGCAGGGCGTATACACCTCGATACCGATGATTTTGGCGGAAGAACTCGACGCCGATTTTTCGCAGGTAATGTTGGAACATGCGCCGCCGAGCGACAAGCTCTACGCCAACCCCGTTTTCGGCATCCAGGTCACCGGCAATTCCAACTCCATTCGGTCGTTCTGGAAACCGCTGCGCACAGCCGCGGCCAGTGCACGTGTCATGCTGGTGCAGGCCGCAGCTCAGCAATGGAGTGTCGAGCCGGCAGGCTGCACGACGGCCAATAGCGAGGTCATCCATAAGGAGAGCGGACGCAAACTCTCCTATGGTGCCCTGGTCGATGCGGCGAACACGCAGACCCCGCCGAAGGACGTCCCGCTCAAAGACCCGAAAGATTTCGTACTGATAGGCAAGCCGCTAAAGCGCTTCGATACGCCTGACAAGGTCAACGGCAAGGCCGTCTACGGCATCGACGCGATGCTTCCGGGCATGAAATTCGCGACGCTCAAGGCGTGCCCGGTGTTCGGCGGCAAGGTCGGCAAGGTTGACGACAGCGCGGCCAAGAAAATCCCGGGTGTGCAGAAGGTCGTGGTTCTTGACGATATGGTCGCCGTGGTCGGCGATCACATGTGGGCGGCCAAGATAGGCCTCGACGCGCTGGTGATCGACTGGGAAGAAGGTCCAAACGCAGATCTTAGTTTAAATGATATTTGGCAAGACCTACGCGCTGCAAGCGAGAAGGACGGCGTTGTCGCGAAATCGCGAGGTGACATCGCCAAAGGCCTTCTCTCCGGCGTAAAATTTGAAGCGTCGTACGAACTCCCATTTCTTGCGCATGCGACAATGGAGCCGGTGAACGCCACGGTTCACCTCAAGCACGATTCTTGCGAGATCTGGACGGGCACGCAGGTACTCGCGCGCGTGCAGTTGGAAGCCGCAAAGGCGGCCGGACTTCCGGTCGAGAAAGTGATCGCGAACAATCACCTGCTCGGTGGCGGCTTCGGCCGCAAGCTTGAGCCGGACATGGTGGTTGCTGCGGTTCGCATCGCCAAACATGTCGATGGCCCCGTCAAGGTGGTGTGGACCCGCGAAGAGGATATCCAGCACGATATCTATCGTCCGATCTATCGCGACACCATCGCCGCGACCCTGTCTGACGCCAAGATCGTGGGCTGGAAATACCGGATCAGCGGCTCGTCGGTC
>DATGVJ010000594.1:0-21412 GCA_035300505.1 Xanthobacteraceae bacterium | reverse complement strand
AAAAACCGACGGCAAGGCGCAGCCACTGCGATATTCCCGGCACGAAGGCCGCGACCGCAATGCCGGCCGCCAGGGCTATGATCAATAGAGACAAACGACCTATCATGCCGCGGTTGCTCCTTTGTTGGCCTCGCAAGCGATACGTCCCAATCACACGCGCAAAGACGAAGAGGCACTTCGAGATAGCTATTCTGCGGCCCGCAAACCTGGAGTCCGGCCCGGAGATGTCGATTGATCTTTAGCGGAGTGTTTGTCTCGCTCTACTTCCAGGCGGCGCAGCAGAAGTCCGCAAACGGCCGGCAGCAAGAACAGGGTGAGCGCCGTTGACGTGATAAGTCCCCCAATCACGACGGTGGCAAGCGGTCTTTGAACCTCAGCTCCGGTACCGGTAGCAATCGCCATTGGCACAAAACCAAGCGAAGCAACAAGAGCTGTCATTAAGACGGGCCGCAGCCGTTCGAGTGCGCCGTTAAAGATCGCGCCATTGACGTCTTTACCCCCGTCCAATCGACGCTGAATAGATGTCATCAGGACAAGCCCGTTAAGAACGGCGACGCCGGAAACAGCAATGAAGCCCACTGCGGCTGAGACTGAGAACGGAATTCCGCGGAGCGCGATGGCAAATACGCCACCTGCCACCGCCAGAGGCACCGCGGTAAATACTGTGAGAGCTAGCGGCACACTGCCAAGCGCCATGTACAGCGCGGCAAAAATCAAGACCATGCAGACCGGAACGACGAATTGTAGCCGGCGAACCGCCTGCTGAAGATTTTTGAATTGGCCGCCCCATTCGAGCCACGAGCCTGGCGGGAGCTGCACGTCTCGGGCGATTGCCGATTGAGCCTCATCCACGAAGGACCCGATATCGCGGCCGCGCACATTGGCCTCCACAAAGATGCGCCGTTTGCCATTATCCCGGCTGATCTCATTCAATCCTTCCGAAAACCCGAAGCTCGCCAGCTGCCGCAAAGGCACCGATCCACGGGGTGAGCCGTTGACCTCAGGCAGCATAACGGGAAGCGCGCCCAATGCTTCGACGTCATTGCGCTGGACCTCGGGCACGCGCACGACGATCTGGAAACGGCGGTCGCCATTGAACAGGAGGCCGACGGGCCGGCCGCCGAGTGCCGCCGCAACGGTGTCGGCGACATCCTCCATGGTCAGTCCGTAACGGGCGATGGCATTCCGGTCAAATTTGATATCGAAGCTGGGGAAGCCCTGGGTCTGTGCGATATGGAGTTCCACGGCACCGCGGATTTTTTCCAGCACAGCTGCAACTCGTCTCGCTGTCGCGCCCATCAAATTGAGATCGTCGCCGTAGATGGCAACCGCCACCTCGCTGCGTGCCCCGCTGATGAGCTCGTTAAACCGCATCTGGATCGGCTGGCTCATCTCATAGAAGTTTCCAACGATGGGCGCCGTTACCTGCTGAATGCGTTGCTGGACCTCGTCTTTTGTACGAACCCCGGGGGGCCACTGGTCTTTCGGTTTCAGCATCACGTAATTGTCGGATGCATTAGATGGCATCGCGTCGAAGATCAGGTTGGCCGTTCCCGCTTTTGAGAACACAACATCGACTTCCGGAAGCGTAAGGAGCACGCGTTCGACCTTGAAGTCGAGGCTCTTCGACTGCTCCATTGAAATGGAGGGGATACGAAGTGCGGCCAAATCTACGTTGATCTCGTCAAGCGTTGGGATGAAGGCGCGGCCTAGCGAAAAGAATATGATGACTGCTGTGCCGAAGGTCACAGCCCCGCCGGCAACCACGGCGAAAGGATGAGCAAGGGCCTTTCGCAGGGCCGGTGCGTAAAGATGCTTGGCCGCGCGAATCGTGGAAACCTCGCTTTCTGCGACTTTCCCGCGAATGAGAATCGCTGCCATTGCGGGAACGAACGTCAGAGACAGCAAGAACGCAGAAGCAAGAGCCAGCATCAGGGTGATGACCATTGGCGAGAACATTTTTCCTTCCACCCGCTGAAACGTGAGGCAGGGTACGAACACAAGGAAAATGACGATCTGCCCATACACCGTGGGGCGCACCATCTCTTGGGAGGCTCCCAGCACCTCGGCAAGCCGCTCATCGAGACGGATCGGTCTTCCCTCCCGCTTCTGCCGTTCGGCGATACGTCGGAGTGTGTTTTCTACGATGATAATGGCGCCATCGATGATGAGGCCAAAATCGAGAGCCCCGAGGCTCATCAGGTTCGCCGGAACCCCTATCGCATTCATTCCGGCTGCGGCCATGAGGAACGACAACGGAATGATCAAAGTCGCGATGATTGCGGCGCGGGCATTGCCGAGGAGAAAGAACAGCGTGGCGGTCACGAGGAGCGCGCCAATCGCAAGATTCTCTCCTACGGTTATGATTGTGGCATTGACGAGTTGCGAGCGATCGAGCAGCACGTTCGCGACGATGCCAGGCGGCAGATTGTTTCGAATTTCCAGAAATTTTTCGCGAACCGATGTTGCCACCGTCCGGCTGTTTTCTCCCGTCAGCATCAGCGCGGTGCCGATCGCGACTTCACGTCCATTCTTACTCGCCGCACCCGTGCGGAATTTGCCTCCAATTCGGACCTTCGCTACATCATTTACCGTAACGGGAACGCTGCGGCGCGTCGCGATAACCGCGCGGCCTATCTCATCCATGGAGTGGATGCGGGCGTCCGCGCGCACGAGGTAAGCTTCGCCATTACGTTGGATGTAATTCGCCCCGACTGCGAGATTGGCGGCTTGCAATGCCTTTGCGACGTCCGAATAAGAAAGCCCATAGGCCCTCAGTGTGGTTGTGTCTGGCTCAACAACATATTGCTTTTCGTAGCCGCCGAGCGAGTCAATGTCGGCTACGCCGGGAACCGTCTTTAGCTGTGGTCTTAGAATCCAATCCTGCACAGTCCGGAGATAGGTCAGACGCGCGACCTCGTCGGTCAGGCGTTCGCCGTCATCGGTCAAATACGAACCGTCGCTCTGCAATCCCGGTTCGCCATCGCGAATAATCGTGCCATCTCCGCCGGGTTCGGCGTATTCAATGCTGTACATGAAAACCTCGCCAAGTCCCGTGGATACAGGTCCCAGCTGCGGTTCCACGCCCGGAGGCAAATTGGGCTTGGCCTGGGCAAGCCTTTCAGTGATCTGCTGGCGCATGAAATACAGATTGGCGTCTTCCCGGAAGATCGCGGTTACCTGGCCGTAGCCATTGCGCGAGAAAGACCGCGTGTTTTCGACGCCGGCCAGACCCGAGATTGCGGTTTCAATCGGGAAGGCGATGCGCTTTTCCACATCCTCCGGCCCAAGTGCCGGCGCCGCAAAGTTGATCATGACCTGTTTGTTGGTGATGTCCGGAAGCGCATCGAGCGGCAGGCGCGTCAATTCGTAAGAGCCGTAAGCGGCAACGATGGCCGTCAGGGAGACAATGAGCCAACGGGCCTGGACGGAAAAGGAAAGAACCCTGTTGATCATTTCTTTTCTCCCGAACCAGCCGTCATCGACGCCGGGAGTTCATAAAGCTGCGACTGCGCGGTCACGTGCGGCCAGGGTTGTGTCGCGCCTGCCGCAGCCGCGTCTCCGCCCTCTTCGTGCGCGGCGGAAAAGGTGATCATTGCAATCAGGTTTGCAATGAACACCAGCCCAAACAGAGCGAGAGCAATGATGCGCAATCGCGCGAAACTCCGGCGGTAAGCCGGACCGAAAAATTCCGATGACATGGCATGACCCTATTTCCGCACGGCGTCGCCGGCGCGGCCAGGAGCCACGCGCGGCTAGGTTATGCTGGGGGGTCTAGGAGGGCGTTTCAGTCCGCCGATTTCGGCGACCCACAAGTGGTCGGGAATCGCCATCGCGAGCTTTCGTCCCGCCACCGCGAAAATCTCGGAGACATTCGGGGAGGGCAGAACGCAAACAACGACCGCCATGTCGGAGCCAGGCTGGCTGACATGTTTGGCAAGCGCGTCATCGTCGTCGTCATCGATCGCGTGCTGGTGAACCATGCCGCCGGCATGGCGATGGGTCACGACATGGCTATGACCCTCGGCGTGCGGGTGGCCGAAAACGAAGCCCAGATAGTAGTGGCTGGAATCGCCGGTCGCGGCTTCCGACACGGCAACAAACATCCCCTGGACCGCAAAGGCAAACCATGCCGCCATCATGACGACGGCAGCCACGCGTTGTAAAATTGGTCGCCTGGCAAAGCCCAACGGGTCGATCCTCAAGGGAGCGGATTGTCACAATAGCGTGGAGGGCTCCGGTCTTACAAGGGCGCCGGTCTCACAAGTGCGTGGGGCTGCCCGGGGTTGGGATGAATTAAGGGAGAGTAAAGTGCGGCGACTTCAACCGCATGTCCGGACTGGCCGGCCGGCAACCGTCAACACGGTTCGCTGTATGGGGGTTGAACCGATCATCGATCCGACCAATGCACCGGTGCCGTCTGGCCGGTATCCGCACATCCGAAAAGGTTCGTTAATCCATCTGGATTGCGCCATCCGCTTGCAATAAGCTCTGACGATTGGAAGGGAAATATCCTGGAGCGGAGGGCGCAACGTGAAGCTGATTTGGCCTTGGCAAGACCGTCAACGTAACTTCTCCTGGCTCAAGGCGAGCGCCTTTGCGCTCGTGCTCGCGCCGGCCGTCCGCACGATCTATCTGTATTGGGATGGCGATTACCAAACTGTTCCCATGGGCTATAACAGCCTGACCTATTGGTCCGGTGTCTGGGCGACGGTGGTTTTATTGGCGGCATTGGCGGTCACGCCGGCGATTAGGGTATTGCGCTGGCCGGCGCTCGTCGACGCGCGGCGCATGATCGGAGTCACGGCATTGGTATATACGCTGATCCATATCGTCTTTTATTTCGGCATGCGGAGCTACAACTGGCCGGTCATTTTTCCCGAAATGTTCACCCGCTGGGCTCTGGTCTGGGGAACGCTTTCCACCATTGGGTTGATCGTGCTCGGCGTGACTTCGCTCGATGCCGCGATCGCGCGCATGGGCGTCAAGGGCTGGCAGGCACTGCACAATACCAATTACGTGATCAGCGCTTTGGCCATCGTTCATGTGTTCATGGCCCGTGGCAACTATGCGGAACAGTACCTGCTGACGGGGGTTTTCGTTTGGCTCATGGCTTGGCGGGTGCTCGACCGCTACCGGTTGGGCACCGACTTCAAGGTGCTTGCGCTGCTGACGACTGCTTGCGCGCTATTTACCGCTTTGTTCGAGGCTGGCTGGTATTCGGGGCGTCGGAATTTCCGGATGTGGGACCGGATCAGCGCCGATTTCTCGTGGGCTCGTTGGGACGAATATGTGCCGATGATTTACAAGGACCTGAGTACGACGCTGATGACCAATTTCAACCCGGATTATTGGGTCAGCATCGGTGTTCCGCCGGCCTGGCAGGTGCTGTTCCTTGGGTTGGTATTCGTGATCGGAGCCATCGTGGTTGGCGCCCGCCGCCCCGCCAAGGCACCGGCTGCCGTGGCTAGGCAGGCGGGGTAGGGTAGGATGGGTAGAGGCAAATCGCGTCCTTATCCTTACGCGTTTTGCCGAAACCCATCAATTGCGCCGCGCCACGGGTTTGATGGGTTTCGCGATAACGCGTGAAGAACGCGTTATCTCTCTAACCCATCCTTCTACGCACGCGTGCCATCTCCGTTGCATGGACGGGCGGCGTTATATATGTCACCTCCATGAACTGATGGCGCGGATGGAGGACGGCCGATGGCTCGCCAAGCGCAGGACTATGAAGATATTCCGGGCACGGTCGTGTTCGACGCCGAGAAATCGCGCCAGGGCTACCCCATCAACATGTTCTGCATGTCGCTGATGAAGGAGGATAACCGCAAGGCCTTCAAGGCGAACGAGGCGGAATATTTGAAGCAATGGAAGCTCTCGCCCGAGCAGACGCAAGCCATTCTCCAACGCGACTACAACCGGATGCTCGAACTGGGCGGCAATATCTATTTTACGGCCAAGCTCGGCGCCACCGACGGCCATTCGTTTCGTCACCTGGCCGCCGTCATGACGGGGTCCACGCAAGATGACTATGCCGCAATGATGCTCGCCGGCGGCCGTTCAGTGGAAGGCAATCGCAGCAAGTCGGGGCAGTTCCAGCCAAAGCCCCGCGCGGCCGCCAAATCCAAAGCGGCATCCACATCGAAATCAAAAGCCGTATCCAAAGCGACATCCAAATCACCATCGAAGTCGCGCAGCAAATCGAGGTCCCGTCGTGGCTAGGATCATCGCCGGAGTGGCGTCATCGCATGTGCCGGCCATTGGCATGGCGATCGATCAGAAACTGACCGAGGAACCCTATTGGCAGCGGGTGTTCTCGGGGTTCGAGAAATCCAAGGAGTGGATGGCGAAGGCGAAGCCCGATGTCGCCATCGTGGTCTATAACGACCACGCGTCCGCCTTTTCGGTCGAGATCGTCCCAACCTTTGCGCTCGGCTGTGCGGCGGAGTTTCCGCCGGCCGACGAAGGCTGGGGGCCACGGCCGGTGCCGGTGGTCAAGGGACATCCGGAACTTGCGTCCCACATCGCGCAGTCGGTCATTCTCGACGAATTCGATCTCACCATCTGCAACAAGATGGAGGTCGACCACGGGTTGACGGTGCCGATGAACCTGTTGTTCGGATCGCCGAAGGAATGGCCGTGCCCGGTCGTTCCGGTCGCCGTCAATGTGGTGCTTTATCCGCCGCCGACCGGGCATCGTTGCTTCATGCTTGGCCGCGCGATACGGAAGGCCATCGAATCTTATCCGGAGGATCTCAAGGTCGTGATCTTCGGCACGGGCGGCATGTCGCACCAGATATCGGGACCGCGGGCCGGATTGATCAACAGCAAGTTCGACAAGGCCTTCCTCGACAATCTCACCAAAGACCCCAAGAAGCTCACACGCATCCCGCATCTTGAATATATGCGCGAAGCCGGCGCCGAAGGCATCGAGATGGTGATGTGGCTGATCATGCGCGGCGCGCTCGACGACAAGGTCGACGAGGTCTATCGCTTCTATACCGTGCCGGCCTCCAACACGGCGGTCGGCCACATCATTCTCGAAAATCATCGTCGCGCCGTCGCAAAGGGTAAGCGCGCGGGTGCCGCCAAAACCAAACGTGCAGCCCATACTGCCAAGCAATTCGTTCGCAGGAGCAAGTAATGAAAATTTGTGTTGCCGGCCAGGGTGCATTTGGCCAGAAACATCTCGACGCGCTCAAGCGCATCCCCGGCGTTGAAATCACTTCGCTCGTCGGCGGCAATCAGGACGCCACCGCCCAGGTCGCCAAGAAATATGGCGTGCCGCATTACACCGGCGACCTCAGTGAAGGCATCAAGCGTGCCGATGCGGTTATACTCACGACGCCTACCAAGATGCATTTTCGCCAGGGCGAGCAGGTGATGCGCGCCGGCAAGCATGTGCTGGTCGAAATCCCTGTGACCGACAGTGTCGAAGACGCCGAAAACCTGGTGAAGATCGCCAAGGAAACGGGTGTCATCGCAATGGGTGGCCATGTGCGCCGCTTCAATCCAAGCCACCAATGGGTGCACAAGCGCATCGAGAAGGGCGAACTCAAGATCCAGCAGATGGATGTGCAGACCTACTTCTTCCGTCGCCGCAATATCAACGCGGCGGGCAACCCGCGCAGCTGGACCGACCACCTTCTCTGGCACCATGCGGCGCATACGATCGACCTGTTCCAACACCAGGCCGGCGAAAACATTTCGGATTGCTACGCGGTGCAGGGACCGATCCACAAAGAACTCAACATCGCCATGGACATGGGCATCGTTGCCAAGGTGCCGTCCGGAGCGATGCTGACGCTGTCGCTGTCATTCAACAACGACGGCCCGCTCGGATCGTTCTTCCGCTATATCTGCGACAACGGCACCTACAAGGCCTTCTACGACGATTTGAGCGACGGCAAGGACAACAAGATCGACGTGTCCAAGGTGGACGTGTCGATGGACGGGATCGAGCTTGAGGACCGCGAATTCATCGCCGCCATCAAGGAAAAACGCGAACCGAACGCGAGCCTTGCCCAGGTGTTGCCCTGCATGCATGTGCTGGGAAAGCTCGAAAAAATCATCGATCCGCAACGCAAGGCGCACGCTTGAAAAGGGTGTAGGGTGGGCAAAGGCGCGCATGCTGTGACCTCGAAACATACTCCATCGTCCGAAAGCGCGCCGTGCCCACGCGTTCGGATCTACATGTTGTCCGCGACGCGTGGGCACGGCGCCATCCAGAGCACGTTACATGTTACCAGCGCCGTGTTAGGCGCCTTAGCCCACCCTACGCAGTTACAAACCGCGGAGTAACACCATGCAACGCAGCAAGCCGCCATTCCGCGCCGACCATGTCGGTTCGATCCTGCGCAGCGCGCCCATCAAGGAGGCGCGCGCCAGGCGCGAAAAGGGAGAGATCTCCGCGGCGGAGCTGCGCGAGACAGAGGATGGCGAGATCAAAAAGATCATCAAGAAACAGGAGGATCTGGGCCTCGGGCTCGCGACCGATGGCGAATACCGCCGGTCGTGGTGGCATTTCGATTTCTTCTGGGGGCTCACGGGCTGTGAGAAAGTAGTGCTCGACCACGGCATAAAATTCCATGGCGTGGAGACGAGACCGGAGAGCATCAAGATCACGGGCAAGCTCGATTTCCCCGCCGACCACCCGATGCTCGAGCATTTCAAGTTTCTTAAAACGCACACCAATGTCACGCCGAAAATGTGCATCCCGGCGCCGACCGTGTTGCATTTCCGCCTGCCTCGGGACGGCGTTCCGAAAAACATCTATCCGGACATCGACGGTTTCTTCGAAGACCTCGGCAAGGCTTATAACAAGGCCGTCAAGGCATTCTACGACGCCGGCTGCCGCTACCTGCAATTCGACGACACCGCCTGGTCCTATCTGTGTTCGAAGGAGGAGATGGCGAGCGCGCGCCAGCGCATGACCATCGTGGACCGGTTGCCCGAGGTCTACCAGAATGTGGTCAACGCGGCGCTCAAAGGCCGGCATTCCGACATGACGGTTACCACGCACATTTGTCGCGGCAATTTCCGTTCCACCTGGGTGGCGGAGGGCGGCTACGAGCCGGTCGCCGAGCGCTTGTTTGGCGGGGTAAATTTCGACGGCTATTTCCTCGAATACGATACCGATCGTGCCGGCGGCTTCGAGCCTTTGCGATTTCTGCCGAAAGGGCCAAAGACCGCCGTGCTCGGGCTCGTGACGTCAAAGAGCGGCACGCTCGAATCGAAGGACGCCATCAAGCGGCGCATCGAGGAAGCATCCCGGTTCGCTCCGCTCGAGCAATTCTGCCTCTCGCCGCAATGCGGCTTTGCCTCGACCGAAGAGGGCAACGTCCTTGCCGAGGAAGAGCAGTGGGCGAAGCTCAAGATGATCGTCGATCTATCGAAGGAAGTGTGGGGGTGACGCCCGCTAAATTGCTTCCCACCGCGCTCGTCGGCTCCTATCCGCAGCCGGACTGGCTGATCGACCGGCCGAGCCTTGCCAAACAAATGCCGCCGCGGGTGCGCGCGCGCGAACTTTGGCGGATTGATCCCGCTTATCTTGAGGCCGCGCAGGACGATGCGACGCTGCTTGCCGTTCGCGAACAGGAGCGCGCCGGGCTCGACATCATCACGGATGGAGAGCAGCGACGCGAAAGCTATTCCAACCGCTTTGCGACCGCGCTCGACGGTGTCGATATCGACAATCCCGGCAAGACGCCGAACCGCACCGGTGGCTTTGCAATCGTACCGCGGATCGTCGGGCCGATCCGCCGTCGGCACCCGGTCGAGGTGCGCGATGCCGACTTTTTGCGCCAGAATACGGATCGAACGATCAAGATGACGGTTCCGGGTCCCTTCACGATGGCGCAGCAATGCGAGGACCAGTATTACGACGACGAGGAGGCGCTCGCGCTCGATTACGCGGCGGCGCTCAATGCCGAGATCAAGGATCTGTTTCGCGCGGGCGCCGATGTCGTGCAACTCGACGATCCCTGGATGCAGGCGCGGCCCGAAAAAGCGCAAGCCTATGGCCTCAAGGCGCTTGATCGGGCGCTCGAAGGCGTGACCGGCACGACCGCCGTGCATCTTTGTTTCGGCTATGCCCAGATGGTGAAGAACAAGCCGGCCCGCTATAGCTTCTTGCCGGAACTCGATCGCTCGCCGGCACGACAGGTCTCGATCGAGGCGGCGCAGCCGAAGCTCGACCTGTCGGTGCTTAAAGAGTTGCCGTCGAAGACCATCATCCTCGGCGTGCTTGACCTGTCCGACCAGAATGTCGAAACACCCGAAATCGTGGCGGCCCGCATCAGGGCGGCCCTGCCTTATGTCGCTGCCGAGCGGATTGTCGTCGCGCCCGATTGCGGCCTGAAATATCTCCCGCGCGCGGTTGCTTACGGCAAGATGCGTGCGATGGTCGAAGGCGCTGCCATCGTGCGGCAGGAAATTACGAGGGATTGAATATGCAACGATTGAAGCCGCCGTTTCGGGCCGATCACGTCGGCAGCCTGCTGCGATCGACGGTGCTCAAAGAAGCGCGCGCCAAACGCGAGCAGGGTGCAATCACGGCGCAAGACCTCAAGGCGATCGAGGATCGCGAGATCGCGGCACTGATCGCAAAGCAGGAGGCAGCCGGGCTCAAGTCGATCACCGACGGTGAATACCGACGCGCATCCTGGCAGACCGATTTTCTGGTCGCGCTCGATGGGGTCGAATCCTATGTCGGCGAAAGAAAGTTCAAGTTTCAGGGACCGCAGCCGCGTCCGATCCTTTTGCGTATCAACAAAAAGCTCGGCGACTATGTGCCGCATCCGATGATCGAGCACTTCAAGTTCGTGCAATCGAAAACCAGCCGGACCGCGAAGATGACGATACCGTCGCCGTCGACCCTGCATTTTCGCTACGCACGCGATGCCGTGCCGGAATCGATTTATCCCGCGATGGACGACTTCTACCGCGATCTCGGCACGACCTATCGCAAGACGGTGCGCGCCTTCGCGGATGCGGGTTGCCGCTATCTGCAGCTCGATGAGGTCAATCTCGCCTATCTCTGCGATCCGAACCTGCGCCAGCAAGTGGCCGCGCGTGGCGATGACGCCGACAGACTGATCGACGTCTACGCGGACATGATCAACGCGGCGATGTCGGACATTCCTTCCGACATGACCATTACGATGCATCTTTGCCGCGGCAATTTCCGTTCCACTTTCGTGGCCTCGGGGGGCTATGAGCCGGTCGCGGACATGCTGTTCAACAAGATCAACGTCCACGGTTACTTCATGGAATACGACAGCGAACGTGCCGGCGGTTTCGAGCCGTTACGTTTCGTTCCTAAGGCCAAGACCATCGTGCTCGGTCTGGTCACCTCCAAGACCGGGCAGCTCGAAAGCCGCGACGCGCTCAAGCGCCGCATCGAGGAAGCAGCGAAATTCGTCGATATCGATCAATTGGCGCTCTCGCCGCAATGCGGCTTTGCCTCGACCGAGGAAGGAAATGTTTTGGCCGAAGACGAGCAGTGGGCCAAGCTGCGCATGATTGTCGAGGTTGCGGAGGAGGTTTGGGGGTAGGTTTGTTGCGATGGATTGCGAATGGTGGTGTGATTCGATGATGGTTGAACGAACTCGGTCTGACTCCCTCTCCCTTCCGGGGAGAGGGTTGGGGTGAGGGGGGCAAGCGCGCAGTTAAGAACATGGACCTCTTAGCTTTGCGTGTACGGTGTGTTCGAATTCCCTCGATATACCGTGCCCCCTCACCCCAGCCCTCTCCCCAAAGGGGAGAGGGAGTCCCACCGAGTTTGTCCGTCCGTCATTGGCTCGCGCGAACTGCATTGCGCAAACGCGGAACGGGGAGAAATTCAAATGGCGGTTGGCGGAATCGTTTCGGGCAAAGTTGCCATTGTCACGGGCGGCGGGCGCGGGATTGGACGGGCGATTGGACTGGGTCTGGCGCAGGAGGGCGCGCGCGTCGTCGTCTGCGACATCGGCGCAAGCCTGCAGGGTGCGGGCCTCGATGCCGGTCCTGCCCAACAGGTGGTCGATGAAATCAAGACCCTGGGTGGCGAGGCCCTGGTCTCGACGCTGTCCATTACGGAGCCGAAGAACGCCGACGAAATCGTCAAAGCGGCGTTGACCGCTTTCGGCCGCGTCGACATCCTGGTCAACAATGCCGGCATCCTGCGCGACGTCATCTTCCACAAGATGAGCGCCTCGGACTGGCACGACGTGCTGGCGGTACATCTCAACGGCTCGTTCTACTTGAGCCGTGCCTGCGCAGCGCAATTTCGCGAGCAGAACGGCGGCGCCTATGTGCACATGACATCCACTTCCGCGCTGATCGGCAATTTCGGCCAGGCCAATTACATGGCGGCCAAGCTCGGCATCATGGGGCTGTCGCGTTCCATTGCGCTCGACATGCAGCGCTTCAAGGTGCGTTCGAATTGCATCGCGCCTTTCGCCTGGACCCGGATGATCGATTCGATCCCGGCGCAGAGCGAGGAAGAAAAACTTAGGGTCGAGCGCTTCCAGCAGATGACACCAGAGAAGATCGCGCCACTTGTCGTTTATCTGGCCTCCGATCGCGCCGAAGGCATCACGGGTCAGGTTTTTGGCGTGCGCAACAATGAGGTGTTCCTGTTCAACCAGCCGCGTCCGATCCGCTCGATCCACCGTTCCGACGGCTGGACACCGGAGAAGCTTGACGCTCAGCTCAAGGGGGCGTTCTCTGCATCATTGACGCCGCTTGAGCGCTCGGGCGATGTGTTCAGTTGGGATCCGGTGTGAGAGTAGCGAGTAGCGAGTAGAATCTCTACTCGCCAATACCTTCTAATGCTGCTACTTCACTATTCACTATTCGCTATTCGCTATTCGCTACTCACTATTCGCTCGAGTATCCCGCAATGCCCATTGATTACGACAAACTCCTCGCACTGAAGATCCCCGACGTCGAGCACACCTACGCTCCGAAGGATTGCATGCTCTATGCGCTCGGCGTCGGCCTTGGGCTTGATCCGCTCGATGAGGACCAACTCGCCTTCGTCTATGAAAAGAACCTCAAGGCGCTGCCCACGATGGCGGTGGTGCTTGGCTATCCGGGGTTCTGGGCGAAGGAACTCGATACCGGCATTGACTGGGTGAAACTCGTCGCGGGCGAATATGCCCTTGAGTTGCACCAGCCGCTCGCCACGCATGGCACCCTTGTGGGGCGGACGCGCGTGGTCGAGATCGTCGACAAGGGAGCCGGCAAGGGCGCCATTGTCTATTCGGAGCGTGTCGTCTCCGACAAGGCCACGGGTGCGCGCATTGCGGCGATTTTGCAGACGACATTCTGCCGTGGCGATGGCGGCTTCGGCGGGCCGCCGCGCGAACAGCGTCCGGTGCATGCGCTCCCCGAGCGCGCGCCGGACCTTGTGTGTGACCTGCCGACGCGGCCCGAAATGGCGCTCATTTACCGGCTCAGTGCCGATCCCAACCCGCTGCATGCCGATCCTGCGGTCGCCAAGGCGGCCGGGTTTCCGCGTCCCATCCTGCATGGGCTTGGTACATTTGGGGTTGCGGGCCATGCCATTCTCAAGACCCAGTGCGGCTATGATCCGGCGCGCCTGGCGGCGATTGCGGGACGGTTTTCCGCGCCTATCTTTCCGGGCGAGACCATTCGCACCGAGATGTGGCGCGATAGTTCGACGGTCAGTTTTCGCGCCAAGGTGTTGGAGCGCGACGTGGTTGCGATCAACAACGGTCGCGCGGAATTGCGATAAGACGTGTATGTTCTCACTGCGGATGTCGGCGAGGCTGCTTCAACGCAGTTGCCTATGGTTGGAAAAATGGCGGAACAAATTACTGACACGGACGATGACCACGCACAGATTCGCGCGTCGGTCAGGTCCTTGTGTACAAAATTTCCTGGCGAATACTGGCGCAAGCTCGACCGTGAGCGCGCCTATCCGACGGATTTCGTCGCCGCTCTGACCGAAGCTGGATATCTTTCCGCGCTGATCCCTGAGCGCTATGGCGGCAACGGCCTTGCACTCATCGAGGCTGCCATCATCATGGAGGAAATCCATGCTTCCGGCGGCAATGGGGCGGCCTGCCATGCCCAGATGTATACGATGGGCACCTTGTTGCGGCATGGCAGCGACGCCCAGAAAGAGCGCTGGCTTCCCGGCATCGCGGCTGGCGAGTTTCGCTTGCAAGCCTTCGGGGTCACGGAGCCGACATCGGGTTCCGATACGCTTGCGTTACGCACGACCGCGGTGCGCGAGGGCGATCACTATATCATCAACGGACAGAAGATCTGGACCTCGCGCGCGGAACATTCCGATCTGATGCTCTTGCTCGCGCGCACCACCCCGCGCGACCAGGTGACGAAGCGCATCGACGGCCTGTCCGTCTTTCTTATCGACATGTCGCTCGCGCGCGGCGATACGATCAACGTCAATCCGATCCGCGCGATGATGAACCACGCCACGACGGAAGTCTTCTTCGACGACCTGCGCGTGCCCGCCGACAACCGTATCGGCGAGGAAGGCCAAGGCTTCCGTTATATCCTGTCCGGCATGAATGCCGAACGTATCCTCATCGCGGCGGAATGTATCGGCGATGCCAAATGGTTCATCGCCAAGGCAACGGCCTATGCCAAGGAACGCAGAGTGTTCGACCGGCCGATCGGACAGAACCAGGGCGTCCAGTTTCCGATCGCGCGCGCCTATGCGCAGATGCGTACGGCGGAGCTGATGGTGCGCGACGCCGCGGAGCGTTACCAGGCGGGGCGCGACTGCGGGGCAGAGGCCAATATGGCCAAGCTTATGGCGGCCGATGCGTCCTGGGCCGCGGCCGAAATGTGCGTGCAGACCCATGGTGGATTCGGTTTCGCCGAAGAATTCGACATCGAACGAAAATTCCGGGAGACGCGGCTCTATCAGGTGGCGCCGATTTCAACCAACTTGATCCTGTCATATCTGGCCGAACACGTGCTGGGATTGCCAAGGTCGTATTGAGGACGGTCCGGTATGCGTTTGTTTACGACGCAGGATCGTAGCCCGGATGCAGCACGATCATGCGCGTTTGCGCGCGTGATCACGCGCAATCCGGGGTTCTGGCTGCGCATTCTGGCGCCCCGCATTGCGCCCGCCTCGGCAGGCTTGCGCCTGGCGAGGCGTTCTCCATGCGGGCTACGAGGGGGTGCTTGCGACGCCAGTTGGTCTTCATCTCAGCCCGATATCTTCGAAGGCCTTGCGATGATGCTCGGCCGACTCGGGCGAGAAACAGCAGAATATGATGCGTTTGATGCCCAGGGCTGCGGTGATGTGTCCTTCGTTCGCGAGTTCCGCGGCTACGATTCCAACCGCATTGCGAGCCGCGCGGTCGGCCGGGAACCCATAGACGCCGGTCGAAATAGCCGGAAATGCGATCGATATGATGCCGTGCTGGGCGGCAATCATCATCGCATTTCCATAACAGCCCATCAGCAACTCATCTTCATTCTGATCGCCACCCTTCCAGACCGGGCCGACCGCGTGGATGACATGCCGGGCCTTGAGTCTGTAACCGCGCGTGATCTTGGCGTTACCCGTCTCGCAGCCGCCGAGCGTTCGGCATTCGGCGAGCAGTTCCGGTCCCGCGGCGCGGTGGATCGCACCGTCGACGCCGCCACCGCCGAGCAATGAGGTATTGGCTGCATTGACGATGGCGTCCACGTCAAGCGTCGTGATGTCGGCGATGCAAACTTCGAGTCGGGACAAGCCCAGATGCGCGGTGACTATCGTTTGAGGTGCGGTTGGCATCGTCACATCTTTTCCTTCGTCAACGGTTTTACGACCGCGCGAACGTGCTCGATGAAGAGCTGTGCGATCGGGCTGGGTGTCCGATTCTTCAAGCGGATAATTCCAACCGGACCGGGACGGGCCGGTATTTCAACTGGCAATGCTTTGAACGAGACGAGCTTGCCGCTGAACTGCAGAAGGGAGCGGGGGAGCAGGCTTAGAAAATTTCCGGTCGCGACCAAGGAATTGTGCAGCGGAATTGCATAGGAAACCGCATTGACGCGCGGCGGCGGTAAGCCGCTCTCCCGAAAAGTGTCTTCGAGCAGAGATCGCCCGAAACTTTCCGGGCCAGGCAAAATCCACGGCTCGTCGACGAGTTCGGCAAGCTTGATCGCGCGACGCCCTGCCCACTTGCTTTGCAGTCCGGCAACAACAAACGACTTCTCTTGGTACAAAATTGTTACGTCGAAATCAGAGTCGGCAAGCGGACCGGCAATTCGGCCGATCGCTAGTTCGATCGTGCGCTCGGGCAGATAGCGGTATCGCAGGGCCTGGGGGGCGGACTGTGTCACGTGGAACGAAAGCCTCCGATGCCGCTGGACGAGGCGATCGATGACCGCCGGAACGATCCCCCAGGTCATGGGCTCGGTGCAGCCGATGCGTAATTCTCCAACTGCCGGATCGGCCAAATGCTCGATCGCATTGATGCTCTGCCTCAGCTCGTCGAACACGCCCACGCCGCCTTTGAGCAGCGCGCGGCCGTAAATTGTCGGCTCCGCGCCATGTGCGGTACGATCGAAGAGCCGAACCCCAAATGTATGTTCGAGTTCGGTGATTGCCTTCGAGACTCCCGATTGCGTGAGATTGAGGTGCGCGGCTGCCTTGGCCATGCTGCCCCATTCGGCCACCGCCAGCAGCAGGCGGAGGTCACGTAGCTTCAACCGGTGGCCGACGCGGTCATGAAGGGTCATCGTTGCCCCATGAAATGTTGTCAAGGGTGTATCATGAATTAGCACTCCCTTGTCATGTCCCGACGTAGCTATGGTCCAACCGTGGGCAGTGAAATGCCATTCCGCATAGTTCGGATAGTCCGGAGGACCCCATGCATACGCTTTTGCGACGGGATTTACTGGGAGCCGCCTGTTTGCTCGCGTTTGCTACCGGCGCGTCAGCACAGGCCCAAAACTATCCGTCAAACCCCATCCGCTTTGTCGCGCCGACCGGCCCGGGCTCGCCGCCCGACGTCATCAGTCGCATTGCCGCAACGGGGCTTTCGGCGAGAGCGGGGTGGCGGGTCGTCGTCGAGAACCGGCCGGGTGGCCTCCATATGGTCGCGATCGCTGACGTCCTGAAACAGCCTGCCGACGGCCATTCGATCCTTGCAATGGCGGTGCCGACGCTGGCTGCGCAGGCGTTGCTTCCGCACCTGGGTTTAAGGCTCGACGCCGACTTCGTGCCCGTGATCAAGTTTGCCACGGGTTACAATGTTCTGGTCGTGAACACGTCGGTTCCGGCGACGTCGGTGTCCGAATTGGTCGCTCTGCTCAAGAGCCGGCCCGACAAGTTCAATTTCGCATCGGGCGGCTTTGGAACCCCGGCCCACCTCATCGGGGAAATGTTCAAGCTGAAAACCGGTACACGCGCCGTCCATGTCCCCTATCCGCAAGCGCAACAGCGAATTTCTGATTTGCTCAGTGGCGTGACGCAATTCTCCTTCCTGGCGTCGTCTCTCTCTGCGGAACTCGTCGCTTCCGGCAAGCTTCGGGCGCTCGCCGTCACCGGACCGAAGCGAGTGGATGCGCTTAAGGATGTGCCGACGATCATCGAGCAGGGTTTCCCGGAACTGGTGGTGGAGGATTGGACTGGTTTCGGGGTGAGAAGCGGGACCCCAGGGGAAATCGTGGCACGGCTGAACGAAGCCTTGAACAAGGCGCTGACGCAACAAGATGTCCGCGAAGCGCTTGCGCGCTTCGGATACGAGCCGGTGGGCGGAACCGCGACCGAGTTTGGTGCGCTCATCAAGTCACAACTCGCGCACTGGGACACCGTCATAAGAGAGTCCGGGATCAAGATGCCTCAATGACCATCGGCTGGTTGTCGGTGAACACCAGGAACTAAGCCATGCAGCCCGGACTCACTCGCCTTGTTACGCTCGGGACCGCCGCCGGCCCGCCGCCGCGCGCCCATCGGGCGCAGCCATCCAATCTGTTGATCGTCAATGGAACGTACTATGTCGTGGATGCCGGCGACGGCGTCGCGCGTCGTCTGGCGAAGGCCGGAGTCAACGCGCGCGACGTCGGGACGATCTTCATTACGCACCATCACGATGACCATACAGCCGGGCTCGGTACGCTGATGTCTGTGGCGTGGGATCAGAATCGCACCAAGCCGATTCACGTCTATGGGCCGCCTCGAACTGAAGATTTGGTCAAGGCTGCGGTGCAATATTTCTCCATCAGCGCCGAGATCAGGATCAGCGATGGCGGCCGCACGGTGCCGATTGCGCAGGTGTTTTTCGGCCATGATGTCGGCATCGGCGTGATTTTCGAGGATGCCAACATCAAGGTGACGGCCGTCGAAAACACCCATTTCAGTTTCCACGATGGCCCGGCTGCAGGCAAGCACAAGTCCTATTCCTATCGTTTTGAGACATGCGACCGCGTGATCGTCTTGACGGGGGACACCGGTCCGAATGACGCCGTCACCGAATTGGCACGAGACGCCGATCTGCTCGTCGCGGAAGCGAATTCGGTCGAAGATCGCAGGCAAGGCATGATCAACAGCGGCGCATGGCAAGTTATGACCCCGATTGAGCGGGCCCGCATCCTGCGGCAGGCAACCGAGGGACATCTGAACCTCGTCGATATCGGGATGATGGCCACACGCGCCAACGTCAAGACGGTCGTGCTCACGCACCTGACCGCACGGGCCGGAACGGGCGACTATTCGTCGTGGGCTGCCGAAGTGAGCAAGCACTTTTCCGGCCAAGTGGTTGTCGCCAAAGACCTTGGAGAGTTTTGATGGCCGCCCTCCATCGCGGCATCTCGGCGTCGGACATCGATGTGCTTTCTTTGTGGATAACCTCTATTCAGAGGCCATGTGTCGCCGGAGATCACCCGGGCGTTGTAGTCTCAACGGGTGGGGTGTCAGCTTGGCGGGTCTATTGCGCATCCCGAGTCTCCGTGGGCATGGACGCGCACCTATGAGAAAATACCTTCTGACAACGGCCCTTACACTTCTGATCACTGCCCCCGCTGTTGCAGCCGACATGCAGGTCAAGGCTCCCAAGTACCAGGCGCTGCCGCCCGTAATGAGCTGGGCCGGCTTCTATATCGGCGGTAGTGTGGGTTATAGATGGGGTCATGCAACCGCGACGGATACGGATACGTTCGCGTTTGCGGACGCCGGGGGACCGAATACATTTCTACCGACAAGCATTAACCTGAACCGTAGGGGCGACCTCGGCGGTGCTCAGATAGGTTACAATTACCAATTCGCCCCAACTTGGGTCGCCGGCATCGAAGTAGATTTCGACTATGCGCGGATCAAAGCCGATAATGGCCCGGGCGTGCCGCTCTTTGGCAACCCGGCCACCGGCTTTCCAGCAGGGCCGATAATTGGCACGGCGGTAACTGCTCAGGCAAGTTATCGGGATTCTTGGAGCATTCGCGGGCGCATCGGCTACGCCCAGCCGATGTATCTGGTTTATGCTACCGGCGGTTATGCGCAGATGAGGGTGGATTTCAACGGCAACGTTTTTCTTCCAGTGGGGGCTGGTGGCGCACTGACTACATTGAATTCTCCGGGGGGAGTGAGTGCTAACCGGTCGGGGTGGGTCGCGGGCGGTGGAATCGAATTCAGGCCGGTTCCTGGACCATGGATCGTCGGTGTCGAATACCTCCACTACCAATTCGATGGCACAAACACCGCACTTGCCGCCTTCGTACCGCCGACTACGGCTGGAGATTGTGCGGCCGGCCAACAGTGCTTGCGATACTCGCTGGGGAATGTCGATGTAAACGCTGCGCGACTGCGTGTGAGCTACAAGTTCGGAGACTGACACCGCAAATCCTCACGCAGTCTCAAGTGATTCCTCCGCCTGCGTGACAAGATTATTGGCTTCGAGCGCCGTCAGCCCTACGCCCATTCGGCCCTGGATTCTGCCTGCAGATCGAAGGTGCTGCGCCGTCCGATATCGTCGAAATGGTCGTGCAGGAATTCCTGGGCGGCGCGGCGGCCTCCGTCACGCAGCATCTGGAAGAAGTCATAGTCGGTTTCCATTTTGGAATCGGCGGTGAGCGTTCCGAAAACGCCGTCGAGTGCGATGCGATGCAGGTTGATGCGGCGGTATTCGCCGGGACCCTTGCCGCGCGGCAGTATGCCTTGATCTATCAGCCGGATCACAAAGTCGATCGCACGATATTCGGCCAGTAGCGAAGAGTTGAAGGTGATTTCATTGATGCGATTTACGATCTCAACCTGCGTTCGCGGGGTTGCGCGCCGTTCGATCGGATTGATCTGGACCAGCAGCACATCCTCTGTCTCGGTCGCGCCGAAGAACGGAAAGATCGCCGGATTACCGATATAACCGCCGTCCCAGTAGGGCACGCCGTCGATTTCGACCGCGCGGAAGAACATCGGCAGACAGGCGGAGGCCATGACCACGTCGGCGGTAATCGACTGGCGCTGGAACACACGCAACCGTCCAGTATGGACGTTGGTGGCCGACACGAACAGCGGCGGCCCGGGATAGTTCTGCACCGCATCGAAATCGACGAACCGATCGATCACTTCTTGAAGGGGATTGATGTTGAGGGGGTTGAGGTCGTAGGGCGACCAGTACCGCGACAGCGCGTCCATCCAGGCATGGGCCGGAGACCCTTCGAATGGCAGGAAAGAAAACAGGCGGTCGATCACAGCGCGCTGCGAGTCCGGCAGGTTGCCGTCGCGGCTCGCGGCGCGCCAGAAATCAGCAAGCCGCTTGCAGGCTTCGAGTGGCCCGCCGCGCGCGAATCCATCGGCAACCATCACGGCGTTGATGGCTCCCGCGGAGGTGCCCGAAACGCCATCGACTTGGATGCGGCCATCCTCGATCAAGGCATCGAGCACACCCCAGGTGAACGCGCCATGGGCGCCGCCTCCTTGCAGCGCGAGGTTGACCTTCTTACGGACGGGTTTGCGTACGGCCACTTTCCGCGCACCGGCAGCGGCAGCGCGTTTCTTAGGCTTTGGCGCGACGCGGCTCATGCCGCTGTCCAGCCGCCATCGATGGAAACATTCGTGCCGGTGATCTGCGCCGCCGCATCGCCGCAAAGAAACACCGCCAGCGCCGCGACCTGATCGACGGTAACGAATTCCTTTGTGGGCTGTGCCGCCAGCAATACATCGCGCTTGACCTGTTCCTCGGTCATGTTGCGCGCCTTCATGGTGTCGGGAATTTGCTTTTCGACCAGCGGGGTCCAGACATAGCCCGGGCTGATGCAATTGGCCGTAATGCCGAAGGTCGCGAGTTCAAGCGCCACGGTCTTGGTGAGACCCGTGAGCCCGTGTTTGGCGGTCACATAGGCGGCCTTGAAGGGTGATGCCACCAACGAATGCGCCGACGCCGTGTTGATGATGCGGCCCCAACGGCGCGCCTTCATGCCGGGGACGGCGGCGCGGATTGAA
>DATGVJ010000593.1:0-3033 GCA_035300505.1 Xanthobacteraceae bacterium | reverse complement strand
TATCGCGCAGGGCATCAGCGTCCCAATCCCCACGCCCCAGAATTGCTTGCTGCCGCCATGGGCCAGGATCGCCAGCCGCCTCCGCCCGCTTCCAACCGGTCTTGCGCTGCTCATCTCCGAGCAGACCTTCCAGGAACAGGCCCGCATTCGTCGCCACACGCTCTTGCGTGAACAACGGACGTATCCGTTTCTTGATCTCTCGAAGCGACGCCGCCCACAACGCAAGCGTCTCCTCAAACGACGCTGCTTGCGTCCACGACCTCCGAATCATGGTTGCCCATGGATTCAGACATTTCCCAAAGAAGCAACTGTAATGCTAGGGCCTGTCGTCATTTAAGCCAAGCGAGTGCGCAGACCAGGTGCAGTCCGGCAAGGAAGTTGCGCGCGGTTTTTTCGTAGCGTGTCGCGATACCTCGATAGTGCTTGATGGCATTGAAGAAACGCTCGACGAGATTGCGCTCGGCGTAAAGTGCGAAGTCGCAGGCCCGTTTGACCTTGCGGGTTGATTTTGGCGGGATGACAACTTTGATGGCGCGCACCTCAAGGCTGGTGATGAAGCTGTCGGCATCATATCCCTTGTCGCCGAGAAGGGCTTCGGGCTCGACCTGGGCCGCCAACGGTTCCGCTTGGGTGATGTCGTGAGCGTTGCCGCCGGTGAGGCTGAGCGCCAGTGGATTGCCAAGGGCGTCGACGATCACGTGGATTTTCGTCGTGAGGCCGCCGCGCGAGCGGCCGATGGCTTGGTCGTAACCCCCTTTTTACGGGCCCCGGCGCTGTGCTGGTGCGCCCTGACAATGGTGGCGTCGATCATCGCGTATTCGTTATCCGGATCATCGGCCAAGGTCTTGAAAAGACTCTCCCAAACCCCGCTCGCGGCCCAGCGCGAAAAGCGCTTGTGGATGTTCTTCCAGTCGCCGAAGCGCTCCGGCAAATCACGCCACGGAGCGCCTGAACGGAATTTCCAGATCACCGCCTCGACGAACAGGCGGTTGCCAAGCTCGCTGCTGCGGCCAACTGTGCCGGGGCGCCCCGGCAGAAGAGTCTCAATCCGCGCAAACTGGTCGTCGCGCAATCCATAGCGCTTCATCGCAAAGCCCCCTAAAAGAAGGCTCCCCATGAATCACGCTTCAGATGATTTGCGAATCCTCTAAATGACGACAGGCCCTAGTGTTCTGTCCCGCAAGTTCGTAGCATAATTATTGCATAGGTTTCGGGTATCCTGATCGAAGGAGATACCCGATGCGAACCGGACGGCCGAAGGCGGTGCTGACAATGTCCAGTGAAGAACGCGCGCATCTTTTGGCGATCACGCGCTCGCGTTCGCTTCCCGCGGCATTGACGTTGCGGGCAAAGATCGTACTGGCCTGCGAGCGCGAGCCCAGCAACGCTGTTGTGGCGACGCGGCTTGGCGTCGGCCCCCATACCATCGGCAAATGGCGCAAGCGCTTCATCGCCGATCGGATCGAGGGGCTGTACGATGAGATGCGCACCGGCAGGCCCCGCACGGTCGAGGATGAGGCCGTGGCCGAGCTGATCACCAAGACACTCGCTCGCAAGCCCAAGGCCGCGACCCATTGGAGCGTGCGCGCCATCGCCAAAGAGACCGGGATTGCCAAGAGCACCGTCCATCGCCTGTTCCAACTCTTCGGTCTGCAACCTCACCGCAGCCGGAGCTTCAAACTCTCGACCGATCCCTTCTTCGTCGAGAAGCTGCGCGACGTGGTCGGGCTTTATCTCAACCCGCCTGACAAGGCAGTCGTGCTTTGCGTCGATGAGAAGAGCCAGATCCAAGCCCTCGAACGTACCCAACCCATGCTTCCCATGGGGTTCGGCTATATCGAAGGCGTCACCCACGACTACCAGCGTCACGGCACCACCACCCTGTTCGCCGCCCTCAACGTGCTCGACGGCGCGGTCATCGCCCAATGCAAACCCCGCCACCGTCACCAGGAATTCCTCGCCTTCTTGCGCCACATCGAGACCAATGTGCCGGCTCAGCTCGACATCCATCTCGTCGTCGACAACTACGCTACCCACAAGCATCCCAAGGTCAGAGCCTGGCTCGCCCGCCGTCCGCGTTGGCACATTCACTTCACCCCCACCTATGCTTCGTGGCTCAACCAGGTCGAACGGTTCTTCGCACTCATCACCCAACGCGCCATCCGCCGTGGCTCCTTCGAGTCCACCGCCGATCTCGTCAAGAAAATCGACCGCTACATCCACACTCACAACGCAAATTCACAGCCCTTCGTCTGGACCGCTACAGCTGACGCCATCCTCCAGAAACTCGCCCGACTTTGTCAGCGAATTTCCGGGACAGAACACTAGTTTTCGATTATCTGACTTCGCGTCCGCTTTCGGGGCATAGCGGAAGTGACGTGGCGGGATACCGTTATGGCTGACCTCGACTCAGATATTGGTAGATCCGACCACAGCGGCGAGAGTTCGAATGAAACGCCTGCTCGTTGTCGCTTCAATCGCTCATATGCTGCTCCTGTCGCAGTCGCGCGATACATGCGCTGCCGGCCTGCATGACGGCGAGTGGACCGGTTCAGCGACATCATCAACCAGTGGGCGATGCAGGCCGGCCAATGTTACGCTGACTATCCAGGGTAAGGTCGTTACAGGCCAAGCTAAATTTGATGTCGATGCAGCAAACATAAGCGGGACAGTTCGGGAAGACGGTACGTTTGGAGCCACCATCGGATTTCAGCCCCTCACCGGGCAATTCGTGCAGGATCAGTTCAAGGGTACCTTCAAGAACGGCGGTTGTGTTTGGAGCCTGCTTCTCAAGCGCACAAAGCAATGAAGTGCGGGGAAAGCAGTTGCCCTGGCGGCTTCGGCGTTGCACCCAAGCCACACTGTAAAAAGATGCAAGGGTAGAGGCTGCTTTTTATGACACAAACCGGGCGAAGACTTGTATCTCTAAAGAAAGAGTGATTCGCGAGAGCGTTGTGCAATCTGCCAGTCGGTCAATTTTTCGGGTGCGAAAATTGCTTGTGGAAGTTTCCTCGAAATGGAGGCCCGCATGCA
>DATGVJ010000592.1:0-3408 GCA_035300505.1 Xanthobacteraceae bacterium | reverse complement strand
CACGTCGACCTGCCTGATACGATATTCATCGAATTTTGCGAGATTGTGCAGTTCCTGGCCCCGCACATAAAAAATCGACAGGTGCCCGTCCGCGTGTTTGAGCAGATTTTTTGAACGCCCAAATACGTTCGATAAAGTCGGGCCATCGTGACCACAAGCGCAGCGGTCGGCGAGCGATCCCAGATCGCCGATATCGTAACGAATAAATGGCGTCGCATAGGAATGAAGATGCGTCACCAACACCCGGCCCACCCGTTCGCCAGCATGCCCGATACTCTCGTTTCCCTCCACTTCCACAATGACATTGCTTGTCGCGACGTGGTAATGGCCCGGACACTTATCACACTCCGCACCGATCGTGCCGACTTCCTCCGCCGAATATGTTGCCCGGATCGGTATATCCAGCGATGCAAATATTTCACGTGATTTTTGACTCACTCCATCTGCTATCGGAATCCACATCGCGACCCCGGCACGCTTGAAGAAAGCAGGGCCGAAATGTTGCAACATCGTTTCGACCATCGCATCCTGAGCGATCAAATAGCCGACCGGTTCCGATTCAAGTTCCTTGCGCAACAGTTTCCAGTTCGGATGAAAATATTCGATGTGCCGGTTTGTACCGCTTCTGATGAAGTGCTCGAGCGAGCCAAGCCAGAAACTCGACCTCTGGACGGAAAATCCGTCCTTGGCGGAAGCGCGATTCGGACGTAAGCGCACCCTATTAAGCGAGAGATCACGTCCTTCCAGAAAATACTGAGTTATCGACCTGACCAGGTTATATTGCGAATTCATCTCCGATGCGAAGAACCCGATCGGTACACCGGTTGAACCGGATGTCGCGTTCCTTCGGATCTTGACTGGCGTCTCCGGCTGCAATGCGCCTTCGCTTTCGACCTGTTCGCGTACCTGGTTCCGCGTCAAGAAGGGCAGCGATGTGAACTCAACATTGTCGGCACGTCGTGGTCCAATCCGCTGTTTCCAGAATGCAGACTTGGCGGCGGCGTGCTTCACCAGATTGCGCAACTGCGCGGCCTGCCAACGCTCGCGCGCTTGCCGGCTGCCCGTCTCGATCGCAATCAATTCGATAATCGCCGACATGAAACTTATCGATTGCGGCTCGCAGAACGCCATTGGCTGATCGCTGAAAGCCTTGATCTTTATTGGAATCGAAGAGAAATCAAGTCGCATTGCCGTTCCTGGAATTGTCGATGTCCGGCTTTGCAGCCGATGTGCCGAGAATATCACGCCCTAACAAAATAGCGGCCACCCGAGGGTGGCCGCCAATATGTTGCGCCAGAGGCCAGACTACGGCCGGCCCGGGCGGCGGGCAAGGCAGGAACGCGCCGCGAACTCGGTCTGCCCCTTCTCCCCGCTCTTTTGCGGGGAGAAGGTTGGGATGAGGGGCCGCAACGCGCCGTGACCGAGCTTGTGGCTGCC
This sequence comes from Xanthobacteraceae bacterium, assembly GCA_035300505.1. Taxonomy (GTDB): domain Bacteria; phylum Pseudomonadota; class Alphaproteobacteria; order Rhizobiales; family Xanthobacteraceae; genus VAZQ01. The sequence continues at coordinate 1,971 of DATGVJ010000592.1, read as the reverse complement.
CCTCACCCGCCCGCTTCGCGAAGGGCGAAGCGGGCGACCTCTCCCCGCAAAAGTGCGGGGAGAGGTGGGAGCGCGTGGCAAGCGTGTGCATCATTACGAGGAAAGCCCTGCGCGAGGCCCGGGTTACGAGAGTGTGTTCATCTCTCCTGCAAAATGGCATCATGGGGCATCCGTAAGATAGAGGAATGCCCAAATGAAAAAACCACTCCTGACCGCCCTCTCCTGCGCGGCGCTTCTGTCGACGACGGCCGCCGTCCTGGCCGCCGACGTCACCTACGAGCGCCTGCTCAAGCCCGAGCCGCAGAACTGGCTGATGCACCATAATGATTTCGGCTCGCAGCGTTTCTCCGCGCTCGACCAGATCAACAAGGCCAATGCCAAGAACCTGCGGCTTGCCTTCACGGTGCCGCTCGGCGGCAAGGCCGGCAATGAATTCGGCGCCGCCACCCCGCTGGTCGATGGCGGGTTTATGTACATTTCCGACGTCTGGGGCGTGGTCTACAAGATCGACGTGCGCTCCGGCACCCAGGGCAGGATCGTCTGGAAGATGGACCCCGGCCAGCAGAAGCCGGATCGCAACCGTGGTGTCGCGCTCTGGGGCGACATGGTGATTTCGGTGACCGGCTACGACGGCCGCATCATCGCGACCAACACCGAAACCGGGCAGATCGTCTGGGACAAGAAGCACAGCGACAATCCGGATCTGGAATTCTCCGCCGCGCCGCTCGCGCTCAAGGACACGATATTGATCGGCGCCTCGGGGGGCGACAATGGCGTGCGCAACTGGCTCGCCGGGCTCGATCCCAAGACCGGTGAACAGAAGTGGAAGACCTTCATCGTCCCGGCGCCGGGCGAACCCGGCAGCGAAACCTGGAAGGACAAGGTCAACGCCTGGCAGACCGGCGGCGGCGCGCTCTACGTCACGGGTTCGTATGACCCAGGCACCAACCTCACGTACTGGGGCACGGGCAATCCTGCCCCGCGCTACGATTCCGCCCACCGGCCGGGCGACAACCTCTTCACCAACAGTTCGGTCGGCTTCGACGCCGCGACCGGCAAGATGCAGTGGTATTTCCAACACACCGCGAACGACAATCGCGACTATGATTCAACGACGTCGCAGATCATCATCGACGGCAAAATGACAGGCGAGGATCGCAAGCTCCTGGTCCACGCGAACCGCAACGGCTTCCATTACACGCTCGACCGTCAGAACGGGCAGTTCCTCAAGGCTGTGCAATATTCCGAGAAGGTGACCTGGACGAAGGGCATCGACCAGAAGACCGGCAAGCCGATCGACTACGATCCCACCAAAGACGTGCAGAATTTTGCCATCGACTGGAAGGGCGGCGCCGACGTGCTCAAGAACGCTTGCCCGGACGTACATGGCGGAACCAATTTTTGGCCGCCCTCCTATAGCCGCAAGACCAACTTGGTTTACATCGCCGGCAATGAAGGCTGCGCCGACATCATCCCGGACCAGACCGCCCATGTGCGCGGCAAGTTCGGCGGCGGCGGCTATCGCAACGATGCCCGCATCACCAGCGGCCTCATCGTGGTCGATCCGGTGTCGGGCGAAGTGAAGATGCGCAAGAACCACGATTATCCCAACCACTCAGGCGTGCTCACGAGCGCCGGCGGCATCGTGTTCACGGCGCTGCTCGACGGCACCGTCATCGCCTACGACGACCAGACGCTCGATGAACTGTGGAAGTACAACACCGGCACGGGCTTTGTTGCGCCGCCCATGACTTATGCGGTCGACGGCAAGCAGTACATCGCAATTGCATCGGGCCTCAACAACGTGGCCCGCGCCAAGCTCGCGCGCTCGCCGGAGATGCGGCACCAGAGCAACGCCGTGATGCTGTTCGTGTTCGCGGTGAATTGATAAGCACAAGCGCAGCTCGTTGCCGCGCTACGGCGATTGCCAATGTGAGACTTTGGTTATGTGAGCCAATGACCGAGCGACGA
>DATGVJ010000591.1:0-3796 GCA_035300505.1 Xanthobacteraceae bacterium | reverse complement strand
GTAACTGTGAAGGCGGGACGCGTGTGCATCTGCAAGCCACGCAATGGTGCTTCTTCCGCCGATCCCGAGACGGTGATGCTCACCTATGTGGAGGTGAACGAGCAGCACCCGCCCTCGAAAAAAGACCGGGTTACTTGGCGTCTTTTGACCACATTGCCTGTTGTGGGCGAGATTGACGAATTCGCCGCCGCCCAGGACGTCGTTCGGCTCTATCGGCTGCGCTGGCGGATTGAGCAAGTCTTCCGTGCCATGAAGAGCGATGGATTGCGCATCGAAGAAACGCAAGTCAGAGAAGCGCATCGCCTGTTCAATCTCACTGCGATCGCGCTCATTGGGGGAGCGCGCACGATTCAACTCGTCGACGCACGTGACGGAAGCATTCGACCGGCCACTGACGTCGCCGACCAGAACACGATCGCGGCCGCCAAAGCGATCGGCCCTACGCTTGAAGGCAAGACCGAACGCCAGAAGAACCCGCACGAGCCGGAATCGCTGGCTTGGCTGTGCTGGATTGTTGCTCGTCTTGGCGGCTGGAATTGCTATTACAAACCGCCGGGTCCAAAAACCATACGCGCAGGTTGGACCAAACTTACCGAACGGGCCGCCGGCTATGCGCTTGCACTCGCTCAACAACGTTGTGCCCTTGATTTGGTTAAACAAAATGTGCGAATCCCGTAGCCCCTCCGGGGAGATGGAGTCACACCGAACTCGCTTCGAGATCATCGAATCACATCAGCGCCGTTGGGCTTTACCGTTTCTCGCCGATGAGTTCAAACCATTCGTCCTCGGTGAGAACAATCACGCCGAGGCCCCTGGCCTTGTCGAGTTTCGACCCAGCGCCAGGGCCTGCGACCACGTAGTCGGTCTTTTTTGAAACGGATCCGGACGTTTTGGCACCAAAGCGTTCGGCCATGGCCTTGGCTTCGTCGCGTGTCATCTTTTCCAATGATCCCGTAAAGACGACGGTCTTACCGGCAACGACGGAATCAGCGCGCGGCTTCTCCGCATCGAGAATGCGGATTTCCGCCGTCAGGCGTTCGACGATGCGGCGATTGTGCTCTTCGCCAAAATAGGCGGCCAGGCTGTCGATCACCGCATCCCCGATCTGGTCAAGATTATCCATCTCTTCGCGTGCTTCGGCGCGTGTTTCCGCATTGTCACTCGCAACCTTCAGTGCAGCGTCGTGGAATGCCTCCCAGGAACCATAGGCGCGAGCCAGAACGCGCGCGGTGGTCTCTCCGACATGACGCATGCCGAGCGCATAGATGAAACGCTCGAGCGAAATCTCGCGCCGTTGGTTGATGGCGGCAAACAGGTTGCGCACCGACGTCTCGCCGTAGCCTTCAACCTCCTCCAACTTGATTTCTGCGTTGCGTGCTTCGAGCGTAAAAATATCGCCCGGCTCCTTGATCCATTCCTGTTCGAAGAACTGCGCAATCTGCTTTTCGCCCAGCCCTTCGATGTCGAAAGCCCGGCGCGACACGAAGTGCCGCAGATGCTCGACCTTCTGAAACGGGCAGGCGAACTCGCCGGTACAACGGGCAACCGCCCCCACCTCTCCGGCCGCCGTCGCCTCACGCTCCACGGGCGTCTTTAGCGAACACGGACAGACGGTCGGAAACACAAACTCTGATTTGCCCCTCGGTTGTTCCTCCACGACACCGAGAACTTGTGGAATCACATCGCCGGCGCGTTGTATGTAGACAGTATCGCCTATTCGCACACCGAGCCTGTTGATTTCATCCGCATTGTGCAGCGTGGCGTTCGAGACCACGACGCCGCCGACTGTCACAGGCTCTAGCTTGGCAACGGGCGTAAGCGCCCCCGTGCGCCCGACCTGGATTTCAATATCCTTGATGACGGTCGTCGCCTTTTCGGCCGGAAATTTGTGCGCAATCGCCCAACGCGGCGTGCGTGAAACAAAACCCAGCCGCTGCTGCCAATCGAGACGGTCGACCTTATAGACGACGCCATCGATGTCGTAGGCAAGACTGGCGCGCTTCTGTTCGATCTTGTTGTGAAAGCCGAGCAGGCTCTCTGGCGAGTTGCAGTTCTCCCATTCCGGGTTGATTTGAAATCCGCAAGTCTCCATCCATTCCAGCATGCCGGACTGGGTGTCCGCTGGCATTTCCGGCATTTCACCCCAAGCATAGGCGAAGAAATGCAATGGGCGTGACGCCGTAACGGCGGGATCCTTCTGGCGTAATGAACCGGCGGCCGAATTACGCGGATTCGCGAATACGGGCTCGCCCGCCTCCACCTGGCGCTTATTGAGTGCAAGGAAGGCGCTCTTGGTCATATAGATTTCCCCACGTACTTCACACGTTACGGGAAGTTTGCGGCCCTTGAGTTTGTGAGGCACCTCCCTCACGGTCTTGATGTTGGCGGTCACGTCCTCGCCTTCAGCGCCATCGCCGCGCGTGGCGGCGCGCACCAATTCACCATTCTCGTAGCGCAGCGACATCGACAGGCCGTCGATCTTGGGCTCGGCCGTAAATGCAATAGCTTGCTCTTCCGTCAGATTGAGAAAGCGGCGAATGCGATCGACAAAATCGCCGACTTCTTGTTGCGAAAACGCATTGCTGAGAGAAAGCATCGGCACCGCGTGCCGTACTTTGGCGAACCCGCGCGCCGGCTGCGCGCCGACCCGAAGCGACAGGCTGGTCAGTGTGCGCAAATCGGGAAACCGCGCCTCGATCGCATCATATCGCCGGCGCAGCGCGTCGTACTCCGCGTCCGCCACCGTCGGAGCGTCCTTCTGGTAATAGGCCTCGTCGTGCTGCTTGATCTCGGCTTCCAGCCGCGCGTGCTCGGCCTGCGCCTGCTTGGCGGTCAACGTGTCGACGTCGGTCTTGCTGTAGTCGGTCGTCATGTCGTGCTGCTCTTAAATACTCCGGGATCGACCACCGTCCACGTTGATCGCCGTTCCCGAGATCATACCCGCACGCGCGGAAGCCAAAAAGATGGCCAAGTCCGCAATATCCCGGATCTCGACGACGCGACCAAGCGGCACTTCCTCCACCAGGACCTTCTCCGCTTCCTCGCGGCTCAGGTTCTTATCCTTGGCGTAGACCTCGATGAGGTTCGTCCAACGCCGCGTGTTTGTCGATCCCGGATTGATGGCGTTCACCGTAATGCCTTTGTGGCCCAAATCGTTCGCCATCAGCTTGGTCAAGCTCAAGGTACCCATGTTGATCGGTCCGGCGACCGCCGAGAAGGCGCTTGGCTCGCGCCCGCGAGTACCGGCCAGGTTGACGATACGCGGCTGATTTGATCGCTCAAGATATGGAAGAACAGCACGAGTCATCCGGATCAAACCGAGAGGCTTGACCGAAAAACAAGTTTCCCAATCGCTGTCGCTCACTTCGTGGAAATGCCCGCGCTTGGCGCCGCCTGCGCAGTTGACGAGAATGTCGACGCCGCCCAAAATTTCGACGGCACGGCTGACCGCCGGAGGCAACGTTTCGGGCTGTGCGAAATCGATGTGTTGCACGTGGACCCGGACTTGCGTCGAAGCGCGAATTTGCTGCGCCACCTCCTCGCATTGCGCAACGTTGCGCGCAAAGAGCCCGAGATGGATTCCCTCGACCGCGAACGCTTGTGCGATCCCGGCACCGATGCCACGATTGGCACCAGTGATGAAGGCGACGCGATCTTTGAGGTTCAGTTCCATATGATCTCTGCAGTTGCTGCCGCAGCGCTCGCTGCCGCGGCAACAATTAAGGCAGTGCCGTGAGATTGCAACAGCCTCCTCGGCGACTGGTTCACAGTTCCCGAACGCGGTACGGTATGCGTC
>DATGVJ010000590.1:0-2643 GCA_035300505.1 Xanthobacteraceae bacterium | reverse complement strand
ATCCGCCTTCATCCAGAATTATCGCTAACCTGATCAAGCTGCCACTTGGATACATCTTGCTTGATTGGATACCAGAGTCGATGATCTACCAGCGACTATACGCACTTCGAGCACCAAAACATCCTGACTCGGTTACTCGATAATCCGACGAAGGACTGTGGCCTCGGCCATGCAAAGTAGGCGTGTGTGGGTGAGTACGGCTCCTCGGGTAGCATCGCACCGTCGAGAAGAACGGCGCGCTGCGCGCAGCGTCAGGGGCACGAAGAGCTGTCAGGCCCGATGCGCCCCCAACTGGGCGTGAACCCATAAATTCAGAATGGTCGCCGGACGTCCGCTTTGCTGCGCATTCCGGACTCATAAGTTTGCCATCGCGCGAGGTCCGAAACCCTTCACACAGCCGGACTCATGCACCGCAGCAGGTAACAGCTTTATTCGATCACTTCGTCGGCAACGTTGAGCAAGTTGGCAGGCACGGTGAGGCCCAGCGCCTTGGCGGTCTTCAGGTTGATCACAAACTGGAATTTGGTGGGCTGCAACACCGGAAGGTCGGCCGGTTTCTCGCCCCTCAGAACGCGGCCTGTGTAGACGCCGACCTGACGATAGCCATCCTGGACACTCGCCCCATAGCTTATCAGGCCGCCGGCGATCGCGGTGGCGCGAGATTCATAGGCAGCCGGGACCCCGGCTTTTGCCGCGAGTGCAATCAACTTGTCGCGCCGGCTGTCGAAGAACGGGCCGGGTCCAACCAGAAGGGCGCTGGCCTGGGTTTGAGCCAAGCCGTTGAAAGCGTCGTCGATCTCGCTTTCGTTATTGGCCCTCAGAATTTGAATCGACAGTCCGACCACGTGTGCCGCCTCTTCGACGTCGGTCTGGAAGCGCACGGCAGCCGGCCAATCCGAGTTAATCAGTACCGCGACGATTTTTGCTTGCGGGACCAGGTCTCGCAAAAGTCCGAGCCGCTTCGCTGCCAGTCCGCCGGAAATTATCGTCACCCCGGTGGCGTTTCCGCCGGGTTTCGCAAGACTTGTCACGAAGCCAAGCCGAACGGGATCGTCGCCGCTCAAAAACGTGATCGGAATCGTCGTCGTCGCTGCCATGGCCGGAGCAATCGAAGGGCTGTTTGCGACAATCACGGCGACCTGACGCTTGATCAGGTCGGCCGCGAGGCCGGGCAGGCGATCATATGCATTATTGGCCCAGCGATATTCGATCGCGACGTTCTGCCCCTCGATATAGCCGGTCTCCTTCAAGCCCTGCTTAAAGGCGTCCGCCATCACCGTGTAACCGTCAGCCGATGCGCTGTTAAGAAATCCAATTACCGGCATCACCCGCTGCTGCGCCCGCGCAGCAACCGGAACAGCAACCACCGCGCAGCCAACAAGCGTCATAAATTCGCGTCGTCGCATGAGACGCCCCCGAAGGAAACGCGTCAACCAATGCGCACAATGTACCACTTTGCTAGTTGACGACTAGCGAGAAATGGCAACCAACTTATCTTAAGATATGATCCGGCCTGAGGTCCGCTATGGGTCACGAACGGAAGTGGCGAAGTATCTGAAGACATGCAAATCAACATTCCGCATGGACAACATCCGGCGCACGGTAGAGCCGATTCACTGCTCTGCTGTGAACTCTAGACAGCTTTGCGGGTTCGGCCTGCAACGTTTCGATTTTGGCCTTCAGGGAGATGACCGGCTTGTGGCCGGCCTGTAACCTGGCCGGCAGAGGGGCATGGTTGATTTCGGCGAGATCGACGCTGACCAGCGCGTTGCCGTCATTGCCCCGCGATCGGGCGCCTGGCAGGCGCCCGGGGCGGCCTCCGTTGAGACTTTGAGTCGGGCGTAGTAAACACACCGTGAGATGCGGGATCAGCAGGTGGGGATAGTCGGCGTCGCGCTTGCGAATTCCGACAATCCGATGATAGTCCGATGCGCCGAGAATGTGCTCGCGTTGTCGTCGGTTGGAGTATGAGCATTCAATGCTGGCGGCTCGGAGCTTTGCGCATTCCTGGTTCGGCATTCTAGCAGCGATCACCTTGGTCGGGTGCGCAAGTAAGCCGCCCGAAGAAGCAAACAAACCAACTGTTCAAACGTACGCTGAAGATTACCAAGGCCTCTTTCAACGCGTATCGACCACCGCCAAGCGGTGTTTCGCCTCGAAGGCTGGCCTTTACCGGTCCGGCGCGGTCGATGCGGATCTTTACTCCGAGATCGGATACGGCCAGTTGACGCTAACCGTGAATGGCAGTGGCAGCTCCAACTACTATGTCTCCGTCCGGATCGAAAAGCAGCCCACTGGCTCCAAGCTTACAATGATCTCCGATAATATGGGGGCAAGCCAGCGCTACAGAGAATTAGTATCGGGGTGGGCGAATGGCGACCAAAACTGTCCGGCTGTTTAGCTTTCATGCGCGACCGCCAACAGCAGGCCCGCGCGACACGATTTTCGCCTCACCGAGCTCCCCGACCTAACCTCCAGCCATGCGTTTTTCGGCGCAGTCATCAAGACTCCGAGGCGCCGAATCCCTCGGGTTGCTGCGCTCGCGCCGCCACCGGCCACGCCGCCGCACCGCCGACAAGCGTGATGAACTCGCGCCGCTTCATTAATTGTCCCGCCCCCGTGCTCCAACCAGAGCGTAATTGT
>DATGVJ010000589.1:0-2219 GCA_035300505.1 Xanthobacteraceae bacterium | reverse complement strand
GGCAAAGAAGCTGGGCCATAAAGTTGTGTTTGGCGATGCAAGTCGAAAAAGGATCCTGCAAGGAGCTGGTGTTTCCCGCGCACGCCTGCTCGTCGTGACGTTCGATCAACATGGCACGGTCCAACGCCTTCTTCACAATGCTCGCCAGGAAAATCTACATTTATCATCGATCGTCAGCGCCACCGACGATCAGGATGTTGTGGCGCTGGCAACCGCGGGTGCCGGCACTGTGTTTCCGGAGAACTTCGCTGCCGGCTTGGCATTAGCCGATCAGGTACTGCTTTCTTGCGGCTTCTCGCAGGACAACGCTGCAAACGTGATCACGGCCGTCCGAGCGGAACTCAATCCGGAGCTGATTGGGCGCGTCGGGATCTGAATTCCGCTGACTCACCGTGGCCACCTTTGATTGGCACCGCCTTGCGGGCACCCTTCTACGGTAGCAAAACACCCGGCATAGAGAGCGGCGCTGTCGCCGAAGGGGCATCGAGCCAGGTGAGGCAATCAATCGAGAAAATCTCCCAGCTCTTTCACAGCCTCGATCCGTTCCCATTCCGTGAAAGGGATCTCGACAAGGGGCGTTGACGGGCATCAATGCTCGCGCGGTCGTGTTTCGGTAGATGGGATCTTCGACTGCCGGCAGCTGCGAGCGCACCGTTCAAGGCCATATTCATATGGCGGATCGACAAGTGAGGCGGCACGCCGACCCCTTGAATGCGCTGCCGGCCGAGGCCAAGGCGCGTCTCCGAAAACGACCGCAACCGGAATGGGTTGCACCGATGTTGGCGACGCTCACGCAGGAACGCTTCTCGCGCGAAGGATGGCTTTTCGAGCCAAAGTGGGACGGCGAGCGCTGCATCGCCGTTCGCCGCGGTCGCAAATTGAGCCTGTTCTCGCGCAACCGGATATTGCTGAACGTGAAATACCCGGAGATCGTGACGGCGCTAGATCAACAGGAGACCGGCTCCTTTATCGCCGATGGGGAAATCGTCACGTTCAAGGATGGGATCACCAGCTTTGCCAAGCTGCAAGAGCGCATGCAGGTCGCGCATCCGTCGCCCGACCTGATCCGCCAGGTCCCGGTATGGCTCTATCTGTTCGATGTGGTCTATTTCGAGTGCTACGACACGCGGCAGGTTCCGCTCCGATACCGCAAGGAGCTCCTTCGAAATGCCTTCCAGTTCAAAGGGTCGCTGCGGTTCACCGACCATCGTGAGACCGAGGGCGAAGCCTACTATCGAGAAGCGTGCCGACGTGGATGGGAGGGGGTGATCGCAAAGAATGGAGACAGTGCGTACGTCTCCAAGAGAACGCGCGACTGGTTGAAATTCAAGTGCGCCCGCGAGCAGGAATTCGTCATCGGCGGATATACCGAGCCGCAGGGGAGCCGAATCGGTTTCGGGGCATTGCTGCTGGGCTATTACCGCGGGCGAAAGCTTGTCTATGCCGGCAAGGTCGGGACCGGCTTCGACCGCGCCACGCTGCGCCGGCTCTGCGAGAAGCTTGCCGAACTGAGGACACCGATCAGCCCGTTCGAGGACGATCACCTGCCGCGCGGCGGCGTTCATTGGGTGAACCCAAGGCTCGTTGCCCAGATCGCCTTCACCGAATGGACGCGTGATGGCAAATTGCGGCACCCCCGATTCCTCGGGCTTCGGGACGACAAGAAACCGGAAGACGTCGTGCGTGAGGGCTGACGCGTGGCCCCTCGTGCGCGGAACAGACACGTGAGCGCCTGACATGCCGCTTGCAGACTATCGCAGAAAGAGAAAGTTCACTGAAACGCCGGAACCGGCGGGTCGAGCGCGGCGGAACGACCGCAGCCGCATCTTCGTCGTGCAAAAGCACGATGCCAGCCGGCTGCATTATGACTTCCGGCTGGCGATCAACGGGGTTTTGGCATCCTGGGCGGTGCCCAAGGGTCCGTCCATGGATCCTGCCGACAAGCGTCTGGCCGTACGCACCGAGGATCATCCGCTCGAATATGCCGATTTCGAGGGCGTGATACCGGACGGCCAATACGGCGCCGGGACGGTGATGGTCTGGGACAAGGGCACATACGACCCGAAAAACGGCGTCCCGCCGGAGAAGCAGCTTGCTCAGGGCAAGATCGACGTCGAGCTCCACGGCGTCAAGCTGCGGGGCGGATTTACGCTAGTGCGGACCGGGAAGCGTTCGGCCGCTTCCAGCGACAAGGAACTCTGGTTGCTCATCAAGCACCG
>DATGVJ010000588.1:0-5225 GCA_035300505.1 Xanthobacteraceae bacterium | reverse complement strand
GTGCGACTCCCTCTCCCCTTTGGGGACAAGGGTTGGGGTGAGGGGGGCCTCAGGCTGGGGCTGGGCTCGAATCCCGTTTCCCAAAACCAGTCGGATATATCCGACTTAGTTCACTCATTTGCGTGGCAGAGTCGGACAAATCAGCTTTGCGCTCGGGGGATGCTTGGCGTGGGGGCTGCCATCGTCCAATCGACCTTTGTCCGACCGCCAGAAACCTGTCAGGAATCAGCCCGGATTGTAGCGCTGTCCCCCCTCACCGCTACCCTCTCGGCGGCTCCGCCGCCCCCGTAGGGGAGAGGGAGTCACACCGAATTCAATTTGATCGCATCGACACACATCAGCACAGGTTATCGACTCGGCTACCGCCGAACTTGCATCCCCTCCCGGAAATCGCGACAATGTTCACTCGTTTGCCGGGCTCGCAAACTTCGCGTTCGAGAGGGTTTTCAATGCGACTTTTCCATGCGCTTGCACAAGTCGCGGCACTTGTCGGATCCATGATCCTGCCCACCACGACGGTGTCCGTGATGGCACAAGGATATCCGTCGCGGACAGTCAACGTGATTGTGCCGTATCCTCCTGGCGGGTCGGTCGACGGCGTCGCGCGCATCCTGGTACAAAAACTCAACGAGACGGTCGGCCAGCATTTCATTGTCGAGAATCGCGCCGGCGGCGCGTCCGGAACCGTTGGCGCCAATGCGGTCGCCAAGGCCAATCCCGACGGCTACACCTTGATGGTGTCGGCCTCCGTGCACGTGATCAATCCGTTTCTGTACAAGAACATACCGTACGACGCCGTGAAAGACTTTACGCCAATCACGCTCCTGGCCGAAGGCCCGCTGGTCGTGGCCACGACGCCGAGCGTGCCGGCGAACAATCTCAAGGATTTCTTTGACCTCGTCCGCAAGGATCCGAACAAGTACACGTTCGGAACGACCAGCCTTGGCTCCGCCAGTCATCTCGCGATCGAGCTGATCAAGCGCGACGCCGGCATCGACACGCTGGTGATTGCCTACAAGGGCACCGGTCCGGCGCTCACCGACCTGATGAGCGGGCAGATTCAACTCCTCGCCGATCCGATGCTGTCCTCGCTGCCATTGGCACAGGCCGGCAAGATCAAAGCGCTCGGCCTGACGAGCCTCAAGCGCGCGGCCGCCGCGCCAGAAATTCCGACGGTCGAGGAATCCGGGATGAAGGGGTTTGAGTTCGTGTCCTGGTACGGGCTGTGGGCGCCGAAGGGCCTGCCGGCGGATATTTCGGCAAAGCTGCAAGCCGATGTCGCCAAGGTTCTGGCGCGGCCGGACATGAAGGAGCGGCTGAGCTTGCTCGGATTCGAGCCGATCGGGTCGACCTCCGACGCGTTCAAGACCTACATCGACGCAGAAATGAGAAAGTACGAAAAGATCATCAGCGACGCCAAGATCAGGACTGATTGAACCGCGGCCGGTAGGGTGGGCAAAGGCGCGCATGCCGTGAACGTGCGACTTACACCAAAAGGCGTAAGCGCGCCGTGCCCACGCGAACCCGGGTGAGGCCGGAACGATCCAGCGTGGGGATGGTTGGAAAATAATGCACGCGTGTTCGCGTGGGCACGGCGCGCTTATGGCCACCGGAGTTTGCCGCAACTTCACGGCATGCGCGCCTTTGCCCACCCTACGCGCCCGCCAGCAATTGCGCACGAACGATCTTGCCGTAGTGCGAGCGCGGCAGGCCTGCCACGAAGCGCACGGCGCGCGGCTTCTTGTAGCCCGCAAGGAACTTGCGGCAATGGTCCACCAGATCGCCTTCGGAGACCGTCATGCCCGGCTTGAGCACCACGAAGGCCGTCACCGCCTCGCCCCATTCTGTATCCGGCAGCCCGATCACCGCAACGTCGCTCACGGCCGGATGCAAGGCGATCACATCCTCGACTTCTTTCGGTATGACGCTGCTGCTGCCGGTGCGGATGATGTCTTTCAACCGCCCGACGATAGTGAGATTGCCCGCGTCATCGAGCGTCCCGACATCACCGGTGTGCAGCCAGCCGTCGCGCAACGCCGCGTGGGTTTCGGCATCCCGCTGCCAATAGCCGGCCATGACGTGACCGCCCCTGATCAAGACCTCACCTGAGCTCTCGTCACTTGGTCGCTCGTCATTGGACGTCTCGTCACTTGGCATCTCGCTGCTCGCGGCGTCGCTTGTGCTTGCGATACGGACTTCATAGCCAGACAATGCGCGGCCGACCGACTCCATGAGCCGGCTGCTCGCGCCCGTAGCGAGGCTTTGCGGCGGCAGATAGCAGGTGACCGGCGCTTCGGTCATGCCGTAGATCACTCCAATGCGCGGCCCGATCAGTGACAGTGCCCGTTCGAAAACAGCGGGCGGAATGCGCGAACCGCCCACGTAAATCGCTTGCAGTCGCGCCAGAGCGCCATCGTGGCCATTGAGATGATCAAGCCAGCGCACCAGCTGCGTCGGCACGAGCGACGTTCGTGTCGCGCCGGTCTCATTGATCCTCTCAGCCAACTGCTCCGGATCGGAGCGGCCACCCAGGACCACTGTTGCGCCGGCGAACAAATGCGACATGACAATCACCTGAGCGATCGGCCAGAGCGGCCGGACGTTCAGGAAAACAGCATCTGGTCCGATGTCGAAACCAGCGATCATCTCTTGCGCAACCGTCAATAGATTGCGATGCCGCAGCATGATGGCTTTTGGTGCGCCGGTCGTGCCGCCACTGAAGTTCAGCGTCGCCAACTCGTCGCCGTTGCGTTCCGGCAGCGGCTGCTCGGACGATCTTTGCAACAGATCCTCGTAATCCAACCCCGAGCCGCCGCCGACAAAGATGAGCCGTTCCAGGACGTCGTTCGCCAATCCTTCCAACGTCTCGACGAATGACGAATGCGTGATCAGCGCCCGCGCGCCGGCATGCTGCAGGAGGCCGACCAGTTCCCGCCGTGTCAGACGCGGGTCGATCGGCACGCGGACGAACCCGGCCGCCATGGCGGCGTAGTCCGCTTCCAGATATTCACGGCTATCGGGAATGAGCAGTCCGATCCGGTCACCCGGTTTGAGGCCGATCCCATGTAACGCGTTTCCGAGGCGGGTGGTCCGCGCATGAAATTGACGGAAGGTTAAGGCGCCCGACGCATCGACGATGGCGGCGCGGTCGCCGTGTCGCTGCGCCAATTGCGCCAGCTTGGTGCCGATGTGCATCTCACCACCCATTGAGCACGACACGCCCCGTGACGGCGCGTCGTTCCATCAGGGCATGGCCTTCGCACGCTTGCGGGAACGGCAGGATGCGGCCGATGAACGGCTTGACGGCTCCGGTCGCGAGCAGATGCAGCGCGATGTGTACGTCCTTGTAGGTGGCATTGCCGGAACCGGAGATCCGGATGCGCCGCGCGATCACGAGACCCGGGTCGATTTCGATTCGCTTCGCACCGATATTTCCCAATACGACCACGGTCGCGTTTTGTGCGGTCGAACGAAGGCTCTCGCCGAAGGTCGTGGTGACGACGTTTTCCAGCACGAGGTCGGCCCCCTGCTTGGCCGTCCGCCGCCATACTTCGCCGCTGAACTTCAGGTCCGGGCTGACGATAACCTCATCTGCGCCGGCCTGCTGCACGATCTCGGCTTTTTCCTCCGAACTGGTGACCGCGATCACATGCGCGCGCACGCTCTTGGCAACTTGGATCTGATGCAGGCCAAGACCGCCGCCCGCGCCGGTGATCAAGACGATGTTGCCGGGTTCGACCTGTCCGACACCGAGCGCCGCGCGCACGCTGGTCCCGACCGGGCAGACCGCGAGCGCTGCCTTGTTCATGTCGAGCCCGTCCGGCACGCGGATTGCGTTACGCGCCGGCGCGCAGGTGAATTCGGCGTAGCCGCCACCGCCGCTCTCGCCCAGCACGCGGCTGTTACGGCAAAGGTCCTGCCGGCCGCCCAGGCAATAGCGGCACGTGCCGCAATAGAGGCGCTGGTAGATCACCACGCGTTCGCCGACACGGCTCGCCGCGACATCCCGGCCCACGGCCACGATCTCGCCGGCGATCTCGTGGCCAAGGACGCGGCCCGGCTGGCCTCCGGGAATCTTGCCGCCGCGCGAGAGCACATCGTGGTAGCAGACACCGGCGGCGTGAATGCGCACCAGCACGTCGTCGTGACCGGGCTCGGGCTGCTCAATTTCGGTGGCGCGAAGCTGCTCCGGGCCGCCGAACTCCGCAAACGTTACAGCTTTCATCAATGCCATGGATGCTTCCCGTTCGTAGTTCCGCCTTTAGTGGTTATGCGGTGCTTGTTATTGGGCCCTCTCCCCTCTGTGGGGCGGCAAAGCCGCCGAGAGGGCAGCTCCAAACGTTCAACAAGCACGGTTGGGTGAGGGGGGGCCACACTAAGATTCTTCGTGTGGTCCCCCTCACCCATTCTTTGTGTTGAACCACCGAGCAGCCCTCTCCCACAGAGGGGAGAGGGCACAAAAACTAGCACCGCACTTTCTGACTCAGAACTCCGAACGCATCCATCCCATCCTGCTAACCCCGCTTTATAAACGCCGCCGCACCTTGCTTGTAATCGTCGCGGGCTTCGACCAAGGCCCGGACGGCTTCGATCTCGGCGCGCTCTGCCTCGACAGAATGCCGCGAGAATGCTGCCAGCCGCTTGGTTGCCTGCACGGCAGCGGGCGGATATCCCGCAATCGTCGACGCCCATGCCTCGGCCTCGGCGTCCACATCATCCACAATGGCGTTGAGGAGACCCATGCGCATCGCTTCATCGGCGGAGATATTGCGCGCCAGCAGTAACATTTCGAGCGCGCGGGCGCTGGGGATCACCTGGCCCAAGTGCATCGCACTCACCGCGGATATCATGCCATGCTTCACCTCCGGATAGCCGAGCACCGTGTCTTTGGCGGCCAGGCGCAAGTCGCAATGCAGCGCCAGCGTCATGCCCATCCCGATGCAATAGCCATGTAGCGCAGCGATCACGGGTTTCACGAGCGGGACGCCGATGCCGGGGATCGCGCGCAGCAGAGTGTCGGTCGACACCATCCGTCCGGTCCGATTGATTTCCTTGATGTCGGATCCGGCGCAAAAGGCCTTGCTGCCGGCGCCCTTGAGAACGGCGACCCGCACCGCAGGATCGTCGGCTATATCCTGCCAGATCGCACCGAGTCGTTCCTTGGCGGGCACGTCGAGCGCATTGAGCACCTGCGGGCGATCGAGCGTGACAATCGCGACGCCGTT
>DATGVJ010000587.1:0-23770 GCA_035300505.1 Xanthobacteraceae bacterium | reverse complement strand
CATCATAGCGCGGCGCAAGCCGCCAGCGGCGCAAGCCGCCAGCGGCGCAAGCCGCCAAGCGGCGCAAGCCGCCAGAAAGGAAACCACATGCTCAACTTGATCCTGACTACCATCGTTCTCGCCGTCCCGGCCTACATGGCGTTCTGCGTTATCCACGGCTACGCGACAGCAACAGGTACGACGTGGCAGCGCCTCGTCACGGCGTTCCGCGGCTCCGCGTCCGTTTTCTGGGCCCGGCTCAACGCGCTCAGTGTCGCGGCGATCGGCGCCACCGGCGAACTCGCGACGCTCGTAGGCGCGCCCGGCGTGAAGGAAGCGATCGAGCCCTATCTCGGCCCTCAATACATGACGGCCTACGTGCTGTTCGTGCTGATCGGGGCAGAGATCGCAAGACGGAGGACGCTGCCATGACGATGGCAACGTACTCGAAAATCTTCGTCGGGCTGTGGATCCTCACGGCTCTCATTCATCTCTTGGCTGTTGGATACGCGACATGATGGGCATGATCTTTGGGTTCCTCGGCGGCCCACTCCTTAACAACCTGCTCGGCGCCTACAAGGCGCGGCTGGAGAACGCAAGCGGCCAGGACAAGATGGCCGTCGAACTGGCGATCAAGGAAATAGAGGCCGAGATCGAAGCGCGCCGGAACGCCAATGCCATAATCATCGCCGAGCAGGGCCGATGGTGGACAGCGGCACCGCGCGCGATCGTGCAATGGTCGTTTGCGCTGTTCGTCGCCAAGGTCGTGGTATGGGACAAGGTGCTCGGCTGGGGCTCGACGGATCCGCTCAATGGCGACGTGGCGTCGTGGGCCGGCATGCTGATGGCCATGTGGTTCGGCGGGCGCACCATTGAGAAGGTCGCGCAAATATTTCGGCGGTGATCCATGCAAGAACTATTGAGCTGGGGCGCCCTGGTCGGAGCCAGCGGTTCCCTTATCGCAATCGTATCGTTCTGGATGAACCGTGGAAAAGCGGAAGCCGATGCGCATGCCAAGGCCGAAGGAGCGTATTCCGTTGCTTCGGCTGCTTTGGCAAAGGCCGATCTCGTTGCCGCGCAGCTTGCCGAAGCGCGCATCGGGTTCGCACGCGATTATGCGAGCCACAAGGATCTTGCTGCTGCCGAAGTACGCTATGCCACCGCGCTCGACAGCCTGCGTTCGGAATTGCGCGGAATGAACGAACGTCTCGATCGCATCATCGACCGATTTACGCCCCATGCGTGAGGCGACCACGCCAATCCGCAGAATAGTTTCTCGTAGGGGCCAATAGCGCTTTCCGCTTTGTAGCACATTCATCCAAATCAAAGAGCGCAAGCATGCGACATCGCCGAACAGAGCGCCGGCGTTTGCCGGCGCGTAAACGTATGCGCTGGAGACATCCGCAAAAGCGTCATTTCGACCCGTTCGACATTGAAGAAGGCGACGATGATGACGAGGAGGTCGAAATTGGCGGAGGAAGCATGGATGAGAAGTCGCGGCCATCTTGACTCCGCTGCCTGCCGGTTCCGGGTTTTGGCTAAGGCGCTCGCCTGTCGCTAATTTGCGAGTATGATCAGTTTGAAATTGCGGCTATGCGGCAAGCAAGCGCTGTACGTCCCGTCGGCGGGCGACGCGAGGGCGGGCTCACCCGTTTTCTTGAAACAGATCTGCAGCGTCATTTGCAAGGGTTGTACGACCTATTCAAACTGCCATCGCGTCCTCCAGTACCAATCCCAAAGGGACTGCAGAAGACTGACTCAGGAGAGTATCTTATTGATGGTAAGCCGGCGCTCGACATGCCAGAGGGCCGCGCATTTTTCGAAGACCAGCGAGAGCGCAGAGAATGGCCTACGAAAATGGCGCTCGCAATGCTCACGCTGGGCCGCTTACCTGGTGGCGCACCGCCTGGAGCTATTGGAGCCTTCGCCGGACGAGGAAACAAGAAGCGGACTTCGTCATCTGATAGTGAAAGGGTACTCGCACAGACCAATCGGGACCCACCGAAGTCCCTGAAACAGCTGCAGGATGCGGTTGCAAAGGAGCGACCGGGAACGGATGTCCATCACATCGCCGAGAAGAAATCCGCCAGAGATGATGGATTCTCCGAAAAGTTTATAGAAGGGTATCATAACAAGGTCCGACTTCCCCGACTGAAGCATAGGCTGATAACTGGATTCTATCAGCGGTATAATGATCGGCTTGGTATGTCGCCGCGTAAGCACCTTCGAGGTACAAGTTTTCAGGTGCGGTACAGGTTTGGTCTTAGGGTTCTAAAAAAACACGGAGTGCTCAAGTAATGTCGCCCATCAATAAATTGACGACCCCTGAACTGGTGAAGCGTTTTACGGAGATTGCATTGGAACAGGACAACGCGATACGGAAATTCGATTCACGAAAGTTCAATCGTCTCCATGTTCAAATGGACGCAATTAGGGAGGAACTCAAGAGACGAGATGGTGATCAGCGTGCGGCGTTGATCCCATTGTACCATCATCCCAATGGTCAGGTGCGGCTCAAGGCTGCGATCACAACATTGGCATTGGCTCCGAAGGCGGCGAGAGCGGTCATCAGTGCGATTGCCAATGCTGAATTCAGTCTTCAAACCGCCGATGCAAGAGACATCCTCGAAGGTCTCGACGAGGGAGATTATAAGCCCACGTAGGATCACTTTGGCGATGATGCGCTTACGTTTGATCCACCTAGAATCGATGAGATGACAGGCTTTTGCACGACGCCTCATTGCGTTGCCGTGAGCTGACTGCCGGATTGCGATGGCGAAACCGCTTTGACCGTCGACACGGTGGATGAGGTTAGCCAACGAGGCACTCCGCGGTTTGACGGTCGGATCAAAACGCCGAGCCGTCGTATCCGGGTTCATACCGTGCTTCGAGAAACTGTCCTTGAGATGCCGGTGCCGCACGCCGACACGCGGATTCGAATTTGGACGAAGCCCAATCTTAATATCGACACGATGATTGTCCGGATTGGAATAGCTTGGCATTCTTGCAACGCTGGTTATATGGCGCCATAAATGAGGCCGAACGATTCCAGATGACGACGCTCGACATCCACGACGTAGGGTGGGTAAAAGCGCCTGGTACAATGGTCGATCAGAAAACGCGACCTTGGGGCGCTTTTGCCCACGCGTCGTTGGACAGGCACACCGTTACGCGTGGGCAAAGGCGCGCTTACGAACCGATGGAGAATGTGTCGCGTTCACGGCTTGCGCGCCTTTACCCACCCTACAAAACTCGGCATTTTGATTTAAGCACAAATAGCGGCAACGCGTAGGGCGCAATCGCTTTATTGCGCCACTTGCTGCTGCTTATCGCGGTCAACCGCCGTTGCTCGATGGCGCAATAAAGCGATTGCGCCCTGCACGTTGGCGCGGCGTACGCCGCTCCCTGAAACAACTGTCAGCACATCATGCGTGTCCTCGGACTTGATCCGGGGATGGCACATAAATCACAAGGTTTTGCACCATGCGTCACCGTCGAACGATGCGCCGCATTCTACTGCAGAGTTGCATAGGGTAGCGGCGCTCGGCAAAACGTAGGCAATGGCTTTGGCCGAAACGAACCCAAGGACGAAGCGAAGGCTAGTGTGCTGCGTCATTCAAAATGAAGGGGTTCTTTGTAGGGGCGGGTTTGAAACCCGCCCCTACGAAATCAGAGGTCTTGCATCCCTTCAATTTGATTGAAGCGGGCAACTAGAGCGAGGAGCGTCAAATCGTTCGCGTCGCGGTCACAGCAATGCCGCTCACGCGTTTTGTAATTGCGGCAAGCCGACACTTGGCCCCAGCAGCTCGCGGCCTCGCAGGAGACTTGCGCGCGCCACGCGTGCGTCGAGCGCCGTGCGGAGCAGCGCGGGCAATTGGTTCGGCCGCCGGATGAGAAAGCGTATCATGGCGGCGATGTCGGTCGTGCCGTTGGGGCGCAGCGCCGCGAAGGCAGCGGGCGGCAAGGTTCGTACCGAGGGGTCGGTGATTACACGAATCGCGGCAACGGGAAGCCCGCGTGCTTCTGCGACCTGGGCGACGATGTGCGATTCCATATCGACCGCCACCGCTCCCGTCCGGACATGGAGAGCACGTTTGGCTCTCGGATCGGCGACCGGTGCCGACACTCCCGCGAGTGTTCCGCAGATTGCGCCCGGGATGGTCTGCAGGAGCGCCTGTGTCCAGTGCCGGTCCATCTCCACCCGGCCGGATTCGGATAAAACGGCCGATCCGACTACGCAGTCCCCCGGTTTCAGTTGTGGGGCGAGGCCGCCTGCAACACCGAAGCTGACCAGCCCTCGACAGTCCTCCTTAATGGCGCGTGACAGCTTTGTTGCCAGATTTCGGCCGTCCCCGCTGCAAATAATCTGCGCCTCGAAGCCCGCAGCAATGCGCGCCTCGAATTCCAGTCCCACAACGACGATCATTCCCCCTCCACGCCCCAGTCCCCTGGGTCGGTAGCCCGGTTCCCTCGGTTCAATTGTTCGCACAAGGGTAGGGTTGTCAACATATGGGGGATTCAGTTGTGGACGAATAGTGATGTATTTTTGTTCACAACTTCGTTTGCACAAATAATATGCACCCGGCTTCGTCGGAAACGGGGTGCGCTTTTAACTTTCTGTATCCGTGGATACGCCGCAGAGCGCTCCCGCGTGCAATTTATGGTTGAACCGAGTGCTAGCCGCCGCGTTGCATGTGGCAGTCTGTTTCCACCGGGATCTTGGAGTCGGGCGGAGGCAAATTGCGCCGGAACACCCGTACCTGCCTGAATCCTTGTTTTTCACACGAAATTTCAACGTCCGTGGGTTCGACCTCCTTGCCGAAGCCGGGCACCTTGTAGGCGCCAAGGGCGTCGGTGCGGGTCACCACGCCACCACGGTCCTTAACGGCGACCGTCACTTTGGTGTCGGGAATGGTGCTGCCGTTGGCGTCTTTGACGAAGCCGAAATAGGACGGCCCTTCGTCTTCGCCGGCATCGTCATCGTCTCCGAAGCCCGATCCACCTGCCCAAAGGGCTGTCGACAAGACGCATGAAATTACGAGAGTTGCACCAGCCTTCCAACCGGTACGCCGACCAAGGAATTTCATCCCGACCTCCATTTTTGGCCCGCGGCAGGCCTAGGTTAACATAAGTTTGGTCCATGAACCCGGTGGTCCAACTTGGATCGGCACGCGGCCGCTACCGGACAATTCTACTCTACTTCGACAAGACATTGCTACTGGGTTTATGGCCTTCGAGTGGGGGCACTTCGGCACCAACGGGCTACCTCATAAAGTAACTCTTGAGCGAATAGCCGAGGATTATGAGCCCCCAGATCGGCATGATCAGTACCCATCGGGTCCACAAGCGCTCCACCCATTGGATAGGGACGAAATAGCTCAAGGCGCCGGCCCCTGCCAGTGCTGGAATTCCGGACACCCAACCTATTGTCTTCACCAGGTCGGTGTCGAAACTGGTCCGCTCGTCCATATAGATCCCAACGGCGTAGATCACCGACCAGAGCACAGCGAGGGTGCAAGTAAAAATGGTCGTTCGCTGCAGTGCGCGGGGGGACAGCAGCGTCGCGATCCAACCCAAAATGGCTGCGCCAGGAAAGGAAAGCGCGAGCCAGCCGTACCAATACATCGGCGGACCTTCGCCGCTGCGCTGCGCTTGCATCCAGAAATCGATCTTGCCGACGGCCGGATGATAGGTAAAAAATGGCCAATTCAATCGTTCGAACTGCGTATAGAGAATCGCGAACGCGATGCCGAACGTGATTGTGAAAATGGCCAGTTTGTCGGTTGTGGCTGCCTCTGTGGAAGCCGCCGCTTTGATCGCTTGGGAGGTGCTTTGGGACGTGCCGAGGTCGGCTACCCGTTGGCTTGCATCCAGGGTTTGCGTCATGATCCAACTCCACGGAAATCGTTGGCGGTGTGGCCTACAAGAAACGCGTACCAGACAGAGACTGCCAGAAACAGGGTCACCCATTTTCGCATGGTGGCGTGTTCCGGGACCAGCGGTTGCCGCCAAAAGTACCAATAGGCGGGCAGTAGGGCCACGCCCATCGACACAATATGCTCCTTGAACTCGAACGAGCCAACCGTTTTCCAATGCGCGATCTGCTCCATCGGAATTCTAACATATGTCCGGTACTTTACGTAGACCCACGCTCCAAGCAAAAAGGTCGGCAAGTAGAGCACGACGATGGCGAAAACGTACCACTGTGATGGCGCCGAGCGAATACGCTCGATAAAGCCGCCGGCCAAATTGCCTGCCGGTTGTGGCATCGGCATCAAAATCGCCGCTGTCTGTAACGTGACTGCTGCCAGCAGAGTCACAGCCATCATGAAGTGAAGGAAAAGCAATATCTGCCAGAAGATGCTGCTCCCAATAAATTCGGTGATTGCGTCCATGGCCTCCCACCCTTAAACTTCTGATGATGCTCCCGCCGATCTCGAATACCGATCTCGGAATATGGACAGTTGCAGCGGGGCCTCTACCGGATAGAGAGGGCATTCTCTGCCAACCCGGAGCCTCAATTTAGCAAGGGATGCGAGCCCCGAATAGTGCTAAAATGTCTCATTGACGCAACCGGGTCTCCTGGTACGCCAGACATTGGGGAAGCTGCCACGTGCGTGCCGTATGTGTGCCACGCGCGTGCCATGGACCCCCCGGGACGGTCTATACGCTGGCGAGAAGGACACCAAGGCCAAAGACAACAAAACCCAAGAAAACAAGACCCAAGAAAACAAGACCCAAGAAAACAATATCCAAGTCGCAATTGAAGGCGACGGATAAATTGCCGGTTCAGGGAGGTGAACGTGCAATCCCTTATGGAATGGCTACAGGCCGGATCGTTGGCCACATTCATTCACCAGACAAAATGGGTGTTCACGACCATCGAGGTCATCCATGTTATGGCGATTTCGCTGGTGATCGGCACTATTGCGATGGTCGACTTGCGCCTGCTCGGGCTGGCTTCCACCAGGCGTTCCTTTACCGAACTCGCAAGGCCGATCCTCAAGTGGACCTGGGCAGCCTTTGCCCTGGCGGCGGTCACAGGCTCGCTTCTATTCATCAGCCAGGCTGCCGGTTACTTCGTGACCACCACTTTTCGAATCAAGCTTTTGATCATGATTGTCGCCGCGGTCAACATGCTGATCTTCGAGTTCATGACGGTTCGTGGCGTGCAGGAATGGGATAAGAACCCCACACCGCCAACGCCAGCCCGGGTCGCAGGCGGAATTTCATTGGCCTGTTGGATTCTGGTGTTCGTCTTTGGTCGGTGGACAGGTTTTACAGTGATGCCGGTATGAACGTCACTCGGGCTTCATCCCCACCTTCGATATATCGTGTCATTTCTGCGGATCGATCTTGAGCGCCTGGCACATGCGTGTGTGCATATTGTAGGTGCCGACGAGAACCGTCAATTCGACAATCTGACGCTCGTTGAAATGGCGGCGGAGTCCTTCGAATATGGGTTCCGGGACGTCGACGTCTCGCGTCGATGCGTCGGCGAATGCGAGCGCCGCGCGTTCACGTGCGCTGAACTTGTCGGTAGCGCGCCAGTCCATAAGCGCATCGCATTCTGCCTGCGTCAGTCCTTCGGGCGCGGAATGCAGGGGCACGTGTTGATTGACCACGTATGAGCAGCCGTTGAGGTAGCCGATGCGAATGATGACGATTTCACGGAGCCGGCCGTCGAGATCGACCTTCCAGCGTACCGCATTGATCAAGTCGAGCCAGACTTCGGCTATGGCCGGCGTGTGCAGCAAAAGCTTGTAGACGTTGATTATGTTGCCGCGCCTGCTGCTCCGGATCTTGGCGAGCACGGGCTCAAGCTCAGGATGCTGTTCTGGTTCGATCAGGGAAATGCGGGCCATGGGATTCCAATTCGGGTTTGCGCTGCAGGCCTGCCGATCATCGCTGTTTGCTATCGAGCCGGCAAGGGCGCCTGTGCTTCATAGCGATAACCCCTAGTCCCAGCATCATGACTTGAAAACTTGACCCGCGGCACGCCGGATCAAGTTGGATTCTTCGCATCGGCTATGTGCCGCCACTATCCGCCACCGCCGCCATTCCTGGCCGGGTTCGAGAAATCGAACCCGGCCTTTTTATTTGCCAAGAAAGAAACCACAGATGGCTCTTCCAAATCACAGTCACCCTAATCGCATTCCACTGTTTCGGGCGCCGCCTTCGGGAAGTCCCGTCAAGCCAAAGCTCGACGATCAATTTTACAAAGAGTTCTCACGCGCGATTGAATTGTCGAAGGCCGACATTCGCCTACGCGACGCATCGCCGCATTCGCATTTCAACTCGAACCAACCGCGTGTGTCTGCCGGACATTCGGATGGCGGGCAATGGACCAGCTCGGGCGAAGGACGTGCGAGTTCGGAATATTTGGGAAGGAATGGAGCCGAGCCAGTCGCCCTTCCTGGTCAAGTGATGAGTGATGCAGACCCCGATCCTGTGAGGGTTTGGTCCCAATATGCTCAGGCCGGAGTTGGACAAAACTCTCAAAATCCGGCTGTTGAAAGAACGAAAGATATACTTACCGATATTCTGTTGGGAGTGAATAGGCGTGTCGCAGCGGAGGCCCAATCGAACCCAATTAGTGCTCGATTGTATGGCATTTTTGTCCACCGAGATTTTGCGAATGCGGTGCGGGCGCAAGATCTTCCCGGCATCGGACGCGATGGGGTGGAGCAAAGCTTTAATGGCCTCGGGGAAATTGTGCGTTACGGACTTGACGCAAGCAGAACCGACATTGTGCTGCGCGACAGAAGCGGACGGATTATTGCAATATTTGACGTCAAAACGGGGAATGCTGCGATGGCGCCTGCAACTGCAAAGAGGTATCGTCGTCATACACAAGTGGGTCCCGAAGTTCCAATCATTATTTTGCATGCGGTAAGGGGCGCTGGATTATGGTGAGGAGGTCTAGAAGAATTTTTGGGCAAATCGCGAAAGAGATGTCTGCCTTCATCCTCTGTAAAGATATGCTTGTCATTCCACCCACCGAGAATATTGTGCGAGGATTTCTAATCGAAGGTACATCTGAAAAAGACAGAATCTACCTTTGGAAAGTTGTTTGCCCGCTGCATCGGCCTATGCGAGATGTCTATCTCAATTATAGTGATCGGATATCGGAAGAGGGAGGCGATATTTTTGTCGATTCCAAGGATTTCAGGAAATCGGCGGCCCTCATTGGATCAATCATCGGCAAACATGTGGACGAACTCTCACTTATCCGAACGGCCAAGGATTTTTTGAGATACATTGGGCCGATGTTAGGCAATGAAAGTTTCGTCGTTCAACTGGATCTGGCGATGATACATTGCAGAATGAGAAATATCAGTAAATGCAGGGAAATCCTTACGAAACTCCGAGTTCGATTTGATTCTTGGACCGAACAGATGAATCAGGGCTCTAGGCAGAAGCATTCCGACCCATTTGGGGATCAATTGGAGCTGGTCGAGCGCGCGTTTGCGTCCGGGAGTGAGGATCTCATTGTTTTGATGAATGAATGGGAAAGCAAGAACGTCGAACTGTTAGAACTAGGGCCCACATGGGTGCCGCCCGTCGTATAGACGATATAGGGCAATGGATACGGCTATTTATGACTTTTTAGTCCGCGGGTTGGGGCTGTCGCCAAACCGAACAAACGCGAAACAATTGCAGCTCGAAAGAGACTCGATTTCCGCCGTACGGCGATTGTCGGGATGCCGCTATCGAATGCCACACCGGATCCGCGCGGCCGGCGGTGCTGCGCCACAGGTTCCGGCCCTGTTTCCAATGCGATTTTTCCGAAGACTCCAGACGTGCGACCCACTAATAGGGTGATTACCGGGCACAAGTTCCAAACAGTGGCCGGTACCCCTGGGGAAGCCTATGTCCGAGACGGCCGCAGCGATTGTCGCCGAGAATGCGAGCAAGCTGTTTCTCGACGGTGCCGTCGTCGCCTTCCATCAATTGGCGCTCCGGGTCGAGCGCGACGAAATCCTTTGTGTGGTCGGGCCGTCGGGCTGTGGCAAGACCACGTTCTTGCGCTGCATTGCGGGTCTCATCGAATTGAGCGACGGACGGCTTCTGGTCCATGGGTCACCAGTTGCGGGCCGGCCTCCCGATGGCGTTGCCATGGTGTTCCAGCATTTCGGCCTGCTGCCGTGGAAGACCGTCCATGACAATGCGGCGTTCGGCCTCAAAGTTTCCGGGGTGGGGCGGGCCGAGATCAAAGAACGCGTGGCGCATTATCTCGATCTGGTCGGGCTTGCGGGGTTCGAAAGCCACTATCCCTACCAGCTCTCGGGCGGCATGCAGCAGCGCGTCGGGTTGGTGCGGGCGCTTGCCATGAACCCCTCGGTTCTTCTGATGGACGAGCCCTTCGCGGCTCTCGATGCGCAGACACGCGAGGTCTTGCAGGAAGAGCTTCTGGCGCTCATGGATCGGGTCGGCGAACGCAAGACCATGGTCTTCATCACGCATTCCATTGACGAGGCTATCCTGCTCGGTGATCGTATCGCGGTAATGACGGCGCGGCCCGGACGTATCAAAGAGGTCCTTGATGTGCTGTTTGACCGCCCGCGCGAGGTGGACGCCATGCGGGCTGATCCGCGTTTTGCGGAATTACGCTTGCACATCTGGCACCAGCTTCATACGACGCGACCACGCAATGCGAGCGCGCCAAAAGAGATCGTGTGATGGGGGAGGTCGTGTGATGAGGAAGGTCGCGTGAGTACGATTGGAGAGAGCCTGCCTGACGCAGAACGCGCTCTGTCGGATGACAAAGCGCGCGCCGAACGCGCTGCCGGTGCGCGGCGCACGCGCCGTATGTTGTTAAATCTTGCGATCCGCCTGGTATCGATCACGATTTTTCTTGCGCTATGGGAATTGGCCGGCCGCGGCATTGATCCAATATTGTTTGCGACGCCAAGCCAGGTGGCGGTCGCGGCCGTCGGTATGCTGGGCAGCGGGGAACTCTGGACCTACCTCTACCCAAGCCTGGTCGTGTTGCTCTACGGCTTTTCGCTGGCGGTCATTTTCGGGATCACGATCGGGCTCCTGCTGGCGCGCTTCTGGGTGCTTGACGTGGCGCTCAACGTCTACATCACCTTCCTCTACTCGATCCCGTCGGTTGCGCTCGTGCCCCTGATCGTGCTGTGGGCCGGGTACGAGCAGACCGCCAAGGTGATCATCCTGTTCATGTTCGCCTTCTTCCCGATGGTTATAAACACCTACCAGGGTGTGAAGGCCGTCGACCCGAAGCTTGTCGAGGTGGGGCGGGCCTTTCGTTGCAACGAGGGGCAGTTGTGGACCAACATCGTAATTCCGGCTTCGCTGCCCTTCATCGTCACCGGGTTGCGGCTGGCGCTCGGTCGCGGCCTTATTGGCATGGTGCTGGCTGATCTCTATACGGCGCTCTCCGGCGTCGGCTACCTGATCGCGCGCACCGCCGCGACCTATCAGGTCGCGAAAATGTTCGTGCCCATCGTGACGCTCGGCCTGCTAGGGGTTACGCTTACGGCCCTGTTGCGGCTCGCTGAAAAATATGTGGCACCCTGGACCAACGTGCCGGATGAGAATTAGCGCTCACCAAGAAGGAGACGTAAGCCATGTCAAAACGCCGGATTGTATCGATGCTGCTGGCATGCGCGGCATTTGGCGCAAGCGATGCGCCTGCGCAGAACGCGCCCAATTGCCCGACCATGAGAAAGATCAATATCGGGGTTTCGGTCGCACCGCCGAACGTGGTGCATACGTCGCCCTATATTGCGAAGGAGCTGGGCTTCTTCGCCAAACGCTGCATTGACGCCAATATCATTCAGTTCGAAGGCGGCCAGTCGGCGACATCCAATGCGGCGGCCGTACAGGGTTCGGCCATCGTCAGCGTGAACGATGTTGCGATCGGCAATGGCATGAAGGTGCAACAGTTCTGGGGTCTCGCGCCGCGCATGCCGCAAGCCTATATGGTGGCGCCCGACGTAAAGACCGCGAAGGACCTCAAGGGCAGGCGACTGTCGGCGACCGGCGGCGGCGTCGGTGGTTTCAACTGGCGTATGGGACGCGAGGTGCTCAAGACCGGCGGACTTGGTGTTGACGAAGTGCAATTCATCTCCGCTGCCACGGCCGGGCGGCTGCCGGGCCTGGTCGCCGGCCAGATCGACGGCGTGGCCCTTCACCCCGAGGATGTCTTCCTGGCCAGGAAACAAAAGTCGACGCTCAATCTTCTGGTTCAGCTTGTCGACCTGATGCCCAATTACATGTTCAACGCCTATGGGGCCTCGCTCGACTGGATTGCGCGCGACCGCGCTTTGTTGCGCGATACCGCAGCGGCAATGATTGAGGCCAATCGCACGGCGTATCGCGACCGGGCCAAGGTGTTGCCGATCATCGTCAAGGCGACCGAGAAGCCGGCGGATGCCGTTGCATATGCGCTTGATGTGCTGATCAAAAACTGTGTGTGGTCGGTCAATACGGGATTTGATCCGGCGCGCACCCAGTGGACCGCCGACAACAGCGTGGAAAACGGTGACGTGCCGCGCGAAAAGAAGCCGACACCGGATCAGGTCGCCAACATTGCGCTTGCCAAGGAGGCGGTCGATGCGGCGGGCGGGCCCGCGACGATCGGGGAATGCAGCCTGTAGCCGGCAGCCTGTAGCCGGCAGCCTGGAGAGTAGTTACATGAACGTGACGATTACGCCGCCTCGTATCGGCCCGCAGACCTGGGAGGCTTGCCGCGGCAAGCTCGACCAGGCGCTGCCTTTCGCCAATATGCGCGATACGCCCTATTACCGGGACGCGATCTACGAACAGTTTTCCAGACAAGAATACGAGCGCCGCTATGCGGCGCTGCGCGCCAAGATGCGCGAACACAAGCTCGACGCCATCATCGTGCCAGGCGGCCCCAGCCACTGGAGTTTTGGCGGCGGCATGCTCTGGCTCACCGGTCATTGGGAATGGCATGCGCTCTGCTGCTATGTCGTCGTTCCGCTCGATGGCGAACCGACGCTCATCTATTCGATGGGTGGCACCCATGCGGAGGCGGTGCGACGACAGGTCGCGGTCGCGGTGCAGGATGTGCGTCACAGCCGCAACGGGCGCTATGCCGATATCATGGTGGAGCGCATCCGGGAGCTCAAGCTCGAGCGCGGTCGCATCGGCTTGATGGAAATAGATTCGCGCCACGAGGACTATCTCCCGGTCAATCAATACAATGTGCTGAGGCACAACCTTCCCGAAGCCGAACTCGTCTTCACCAAGGGATTTCTCCATGACCTCCTGGTGATCCACAGCGAGGAGGAACTCGACTGCGTGCGCCAAGCCGGGTTGCTGTGCCAAAAGGCCATGGAAGCCATGGTGGCGCGCGCCCGGCCCGGTGTGAAGGAATACGAATTGCGCGCGGCAGCAGGGGCAGCGATCCTGGAAGGCGGCGGCGACATCGATTTTCTCATCATCGGGTCGACCCCGATGGACAATCCGGCGATGATCTTTGGCAATCCGCGCCCTTCGGCCCGCGTTCTCAAGCAAGGCGATATCATCAACATGGAACTGGCCGCAGGCTATCGCGGCTATTCGGCGCAGATCGGCTCACCCATCTGTGTTGGAGAGCCGACCGAGATGGTACGAAAATTCTGGGATGAGATCACGCTGCCCGGCTATCGCAAGATCGTAGCCGAGATCACGCCCGGAAAGCCGACCGAAGCGTTGCGCACGGCCTCGAAATTTTTCCGCGATCATGGGGTCCAGTCGCGCCCGACCCAGTGCCATGGCATCGACTTGGTCACCGACAACCCCCATGTCAGCGCCGAGCACGTCAAGGGCGAAGAGGTCGACATGGTGCTCAAGCCCGGCATGATCATCATGGCGGAGCCCAATCCGATTACGCCCGATGGCAATTTCGGTATCTTCCTCGGGCACACCTTTATCGTGACCCCGGATGGGCACGAGGTCGTCGACAAGTTCCCGCTGGAGATCGCTGTTTCGCGGTGGTGACCATGTGAACATGGATCGGCGCTGACCGCGGGACGCTGCAACACCAATTTCAATTCACCGCAGGAAAACGCCGCCACGCAGGTTCTGCGCGGCGGCGTTCATTCGAAGCATTCGGAAATTTTTTCTCAGGTCAACGTCCGGTCACAGCGGCGCGCCGGCGATGGCTGCCACATCTGGGCTGGGTCCTGTTTTCGGTCCCGGCTTTTCCCAGCGGATGTTGCCCCGTAGATTGTCGGCCGACGTGCCGGCCTTGGACAAGGTGATCGACATGCGCTCCTGATCCTTGGGAGCGCTCCGCGCCAGCTTCCATACTGCCGTTGTATTGTTGTTGGCGGTGCTGGTGCCTTGATAGCCGGTCCCGGTTGCGGCCACCACGGTCGCGTCCTTCGGGATGATCAAGCTTACACTGACGCCTTCTGCGATCAGGCCCTTACCCTGCAGACCACCGTTAGTGACCGTCAAATTGTAGGTCACGCCTGAAGCTCCGGTCTCGCCTTTGCCAAGCACGCCCGCGAGCGGCACGCGGAAGCCGATCTCGTCACGCATCCAGGAGTAAATTTGCCGCAACTGCCCAGCGGTCAGGCGATCACGCGAGTAGTTGCCCATATCCAGGTTGGTGGCATTCTGCCCGAGCGAGGCGCGATGATGCCCCATCGCCGTGGTGTGATTGTAGACGAGGTTTGCAAAGTAATCGAAGTCCGCGTTGACCGCACCCATGTTGGCGCGAGGTCCTTGCAGGATCGGGCCGTGGCACTGGCCGCAACCCACGTTAAGCATGGCCGCTTGTCCGGGCGGTGCCCCTTGCGGGACCTCAAATCGCCACTTGCCGACTTGAGCGGGTTTGGGCATGGAGGCAAAATAGGCGGCGAGATCACCGGCATCCTTTTCGCTGAGCTGGCTCGCTACAAATGCCGGCATGATGCCCCAAGGCTGGTGCACCGCACGCAAGACTTGGGCTGCGTTCAATCCACGCCCGGCAAGGTCCGGCCCAAAGGCACCCTCCCCGGAGACGCCGTGGCAGTTCCGGCAGGCGGTCGCCCGTGGTGCTTCGCGATCCCAGTAGGCCTTTCCGGCCGCCGCATCGCCTTGAGCGCCCGCAACCCCCTGCGTCATTGGAAGCAAGAGAAGTGCGATAAAGAGTTTTTTCATGAATGGATCCTCCCAAGTGGCACCGCGCTTGAACGCGGCTTACGCTTGTACTTTACACCGTCTCTAACCAGCTCCGCAATAAGGGGGGACGGAGCTATATGGTTGATGAACGATCCTTGATGAAGGTCCCATTGCGCAGCTCCGCAACAGCTTGCTGCAATTCGGCCTGTGTGTTCATCACGATCGGGCCGTGCCAGGCGACCGGCTCCCTGAACGGTTTGCCCGAGATCAGAAGAAACCGGATGCCCTGGTCGCCCGCTTGAACCGTGATCTCGTCGCCCGAATCGAACAGCACGAGCGAACGGTTGCCGGCCGCCTCGCGCACGACCGTTCCGCCGTCGTGCGCATCTTTCTCGGTGAGGATCCCCATGGGCTCTGAAGCTCCGGCAAACGATCCCGAACCCTCGAACACATAAGCAAAGGCGTGCCGATCGGTCTCGACCCGCAAGGTCTTGCGTTTGCCTGCCGGAACAAAGACGTCGAGGTAGCGCGGGTCTGCTGCCGTGCCGTCGACCGGGCCGCGTTTGCCCCAGAACTCACCGCAAATCACCCGCACCTGCGTGCCGTCGTCGTCGGTAGCGCCCGGAATTTCAGCCGCCGGCACGTCCTGGTAGCGCGGCGGGGTCATTTTGAGACTTGCAGGAAGGTTGGCCCAAAGCTGAAAGCCGTGCATGCGGCCAAGCTCGTCTCCCTGTGGCATTTCCTGGTGGAGTATGCCGCTTCCTGCTGTCATCCATTGCACATCGCCATTCCCAAGCGTACCGCTATTGCCAAGACTGTCGCCATGCGCGACGGTGCCGGCAAGGACGTAGGTTATGGTTTCGATTCCGCGATGCGGATGCCAGGGAAATCCGGCGCGGTAGTCGTCCGGACGATCATTACGGAAATCATCGAGCAGCAGGAACGGGTCGAACTCTTCCGTTTTGCCGAATCCGAAAGCACGGTGAAGCTTTACGCCTGCGCCTTCGAGCGTCGCTCGCGATTGCACGATTTGTTTAACGGGTCGAATTGACATGACGGCCTGCCTGATTTTCGAGTATCGATGTCTAAATGGGAATAAGGGAGCCGATCGTCCAGATCGAATCAATGATGGCTAAACCGAGCAAGATCGAGTCGATGAAAACGGCTACGAAAAAGACACCCTCGAAGAAGTCCAATTTGGAGAAAACCAAGCCGGTGAAAAGCAGGGTTGCTCCAGGCAAGGAGAAGCCAAAGCCAAAGGCGCGCGGGCGCAACGCCGACCAAATGGCCGCAGTGGGGATCGGTCTCGACGAATCATCCGTTCGAGAACGTCCTTCAGGCAAGTCGGCGGCCGACCACATGGCGGACCTCAAGCGGCGCCTGCTTGAGATCAGCGACATTGGCGCTGCCGGCTCGCTGCTCGACTGGGACCAGTCCACTCATATGCCGAGCGGTGGCGCTGTGGCGCGCGGTCGACAAGGCGCGCTTTTGCGGCGGCTTGCTCATGAACAAATGGTCGACCCGGACCTTGGTGGCTTGCTCGATGCCTTGACGTCCCATGCGGAAAGCCTCGACCCCGATTCCGACGATGCGTGCCTGATCCGGGTTGCGCGGCGCGACTTCGAGAAGGCTATCAAGGTTCCGTCCGACCACGTGGCGCGCGCTAATGAGCTTGCCTCGGCCTCTTATGACGTCTGGACACGGGCGCGGCCTGCCAATGATTTTGCGGCGGTGCTGCCGTTTCTGGAGCAGACGCTCGATCTTACCCGTGAATATGCCGCGTTTTTTGCGCCCTATGATCACATCGCCGATCCTCTGATTGACGAC
Organism: Xanthobacteraceae bacterium; assembly: GCA_035300505.1. Taxonomy (GTDB): domain Bacteria; phylum Pseudomonadota; class Alphaproteobacteria; order Rhizobiales; family Xanthobacteraceae; genus VAZQ01. The sequence continues at coordinate 6,880 of DATGVJ010000587.1, read as the reverse complement.
GCAGACCAGGGAATGAGCACCAAGACCATCCGCGATCTGTTTGCGAAATTGCGACATGAATTGGTGCCGATGGTTCGTGCCATTGCGGAACAACCGCCCACGGACGACCGCTGCCTGCATTCTGCATTCGACGAAGATGATCAACTCGACTTCGGCCTCATGGTCGCCGAACGCATGGGTTATGATCTCAAGCGTGGCCGGCTTGATGAGACGCATCATCCGTTTTGTATGAAATGTTCGCGGGGTGACGTCCGCATTACCACGCGCGTGGTCAAGAACGATATCGGGCAGGCGCTATTCTCCACGCTGCACGAAGCCGGACATGCGATGTACGAGCAGGGCGTGGATGAGGCGCTTGACGGAACGCCGCTGGGGCGCGGTGCATCGGCAGGTGTGCACGAAAGCCAGTCGCGCTTATGGGAAAACATGGTGGCACGCAGCCCGGGATTTTGGCGACACTATTATCCGGTTCTGCAGCGCATGTTCCCGGGGCAGCTTGGGCGCGTGCCGCTCGATACATTTTATCGCGCCATCAACAAGGTCGAGCGGTCGTTGATCCGCACTGATGCTGACGAGGTAACCTACAATCTCCATGTGATGCTGCGCTTCGATCTCGAATTGAAGCTGCTGGAGGGCGACTTGCAGGTGAAGGATCTTCCGGAGGCGTGGCACGAAGGCATGCGGTCTGACCTGGGCATCGTGCCACCTGACGACCGCAACGGCTGCATGCAAGACGTGCATTGGTATTACGGCAGCATCGGCGGCGGCTTTCAGAGCTATACGATCGGAAACATTCTCAGCGCGCAGTTCTACAACGCCGCCCTGAAGGCGCATCCCGGGATTCCGAGCGATATTGCGGCTGGAAAATTTGGCACGCTGCTTGGATGGCTGCGCCAGAATGTCTATCGCCACGGACGGAAGTTCCCGCCCAACGAATTGGTGGAACGTGCAACGGGTTCCCCGATGACAATGGAACCTTATCTTGCCTATTTGCGCGGCAAATATGGAAACCTGTACGGGCTTGGCTGATCAAACGAATCGCACCAAGACTCCAATCAATTGAAAAGCGCGCCACTCAATGGCGCGCCAATTGGAATTGCATCGCATGCGGCCTTGGCCCACAAGGGTCAGGCGATTGGCTGATCGGCCGTGTTACTGCGTGGGTTCTGGCTGGCGCTGCGACGCGATGTTGAGGCGCTCGCGCGGAGTGACGGTGCCGCGACCGGAGTCAATCTCGTCGGCAAGCGCCCGATAATGCGCCGCGGTTTTCTTAAGGTGTTGCCGGCTGATATCGCGGATATCGTTCATCGACGCGCGATCACAATCGTCGGCATTCTTCCGGAAACGTTTTGCGAGATCTGCAGGCGTAAAAAAAGGCACGACGCGCTCCACCTCTTACTGGCTACAATTAGTTAACGAGCGGATCATCCGACAACTTGGCGGCGTGGGCAAACTGGCTCCACGCAGCCTGTGGATTGTGCGCATATCGGGCAAGATTTTGCCTTAACTGCCGGGATCGGACGCAAGACTTCGCGCTGCCAATCCCCTCCAGGACAGCTTCACGTCGCACGAAAAAAACGAAAAAATTTTGCAACACTATGAATTCAATGAATTTTCGGGTTCGACTCAGGCGCGCGCGTTGGTCCGAAAGTCATCGGACGTAAAATTCGCCGCTCGATTGCGATCGAATCCGGAAAATTCAGACCTTGGCGCGACTCACCACGACGTCAAGCTACCGAGGAACCGCCGACGTGGTTCTCGGGGGGATGTTGGGTGTTCCGGTCGATTTTGCCACACTGGCTTTCGGTGTGCCGGCTTTCGTCGCGGCCGCGGTCTTAGGAGCGGATTGCAGGTTGAGCTGGTTGGCAACCTGGGGAGGACTGCTTTCCATCCTTGCGTCGAGATCGGCGAGCGCGCTGGCCGGATCGATGAGGCCCCAGCCAAACTGGTCGTCGCGGCCCTTTGGGGTGAGCCGCTTCGCGCTGGAGGTCAGTACTTCCAGAACCGTCGCGGCACTTACGGTCGGATGGCGTTCGATGAGCAATGCCGCGACGCCGGTGACATGCGCGGTCGCGACCGACGTGCCGGTCGTCAGCTGATAGGTGTTGTCGGGTGCAGGCACCATGACGTCGACGCCGGGTGCCGCAACTGCGACATGGGGTCCGCGCACAGCCTGCGGGAACGGCTTGTCGTTTTGGTCCGTCGCAGTCACAGCGATGACATTCGGATCGGCGGCCGGATAGAGCGGTGGCGATTTCGGCCCCGAATTGCCGGAGGCCGCGATCAGGACCACACCCTTGGCAGCCGCGTTCTTCATTGCCAGCTGCAACAACGGATCATAGGGGCCCGCAAAGCTCATATTGATGACACGAGCACCTTTACTGATCGCCCAATCCATTCCGTTGAGAATGTTCTTCGTGGTCGCTTCGGCGGTTTGCCGGGCCGACGTGCTAAAGGCCGTGACGGCGAGGATCCGCGCTGCGGGTGCTATCCCCAGGATCCTTTGGTGCGCCACAATGGCACCGACCATGCCGGTCCCGTGCGAATGCGACTCTTCCGCGCGGCCGGTGGCGTCGTATTGCTCGACGATAGCGCCCGCAAGATCGGGATGATTGACGTCGATCTTGGAATCGATGATGGCGATCAACACATTGTTACCGGTTGCGACTTTGTGGACTTCGCCAAGCCGCAACTTGCCAACGACATATTGGCCGGTCGTGCCCGATTCCGAGCGGGCCGCAAGATCAGCCAAATTGGCATCCTGCAAGTTTGAGCTCTGCAAGCTTTGGCTTTGCGAGTCGGCTCCGTTCGTATCCTTGACCTCAGGGGTCGACTCCTGCCGAAGCTCGTATACGTAATTGGGCGACCAGACGCCGAGATTTTGCGCTTCGAGCGTCGCCACGACATTGGCGACGGGTCGTCCGCCCGCGACACGGAAATGATAGACCGTACCACCCGCGATCCCGCTCGGTTCCGACGCAATGACGGTCAGGCCGTTCCTTTGTGCGGCCTCATTGACCGCTTGTTGCGATATATTGGGTCCGATCCGGAACATCATTTCGGTCGAAACGAAGCGCGTCTCGCCAACGGGCGGCACACCGGTGAAGCCACGTTCGCCGGGCAGCGCCCGTCGCGGCAGGGCCAGGCGCCATGTCATGAGATCACGGCGATGCTCGGCGACGATCCTTTGGCGTTCGACCAAATTGGCCGTGACGGCAATGCGACTGTGTACATTCTGGAAGTTCGCCGCCCTGCCATTGATCAATCTTGTGGTGGCGGAGTGGCCGAGCGCGTTGTTGGCAAATGTTGTTTTGGGGAGGCCAGCTTTGCTATTGATGGAATTCAGGCCGGTGCCTGGCAAACCTTTGCCAAGCGCCGCATTGGTTCCGAGTTTGTTGTTGAGCAGATTTGGGCCTGTCGGATTTCCCGGGAGGCCTTTACCCAGGGCTGCGTTGGTGCCGAGCTTATTATTGAGTAGATTTGGGCCCGTCGAATTTCCCGGGAGGCCTTTACCCAGGGCCGTGTTGGTACCAAGCTTATTGTTGAGTAGATTCGTACCCGTCTGATTGCCCGGAAGGCCTTTGCTCACAGCGGTGTTGGTGCCGAGTTTGCTGTTTGCCGGGTTGAACGAAGTCCCGCTTGGCAGCGTCGTGTTGCCGGAGCGAAATCGGGTGTCGGGTTGTGAGCCGGTGGCAGTAAAACCTTTTGTGCCGGTTTGGGAATTTCCCAAGACCTGCTTGGCGCCCGTGAGCGGTTGTTTGGATGTCTGTTTCGGGACCGGCAGGGCCGCTTTGGGCCGCTCGGCGCCTTTCTTCTTGAGGACATTAGTTAGGTTGCTCGGAAAATCGATAGCACCGGCCTTGCCGGTAAAGCCGGGCCCCAATATGGCGATGGCCGACATCAGAAGGATGGCCGCACCAGCCTGGATAAGCCGCGTGGATCCATTCTGCGTGGCCCCATTCTGCGTGGGGTCTTGGCGCCCGCGTGGCCACATGGCTCAAGCTCCTTGTATTCGCGCTCTCTAATAGGGCGAGATTGTGCCGACTTTACGTCCAATCGGCAGACTATACCGTCAAATCGAATCAATCGGCCAGCTTTCCTGGCGATAGGCCGAGTCCCAGAAAATCCATTCGAGTTGCATCGCACGCCGGAAGGCGGCGTGCATGCGTTCGCGCAGGCTTGGTGATGCCGTTATGGCCGCTTCGTCCGTCGTCGCGATCATGGTGCGCACTGCCGTGTGAAAGTCTTCGCCCGCATATGTGTCGATCCATGCCTGGTACGGGTTCATTGGCGCCGCGCGTGCCAAGATGTCTCGCCCAACTTCCGCGTAGATCCAAAAGCATGGGAGCAACGCGCCAAGCAGCACCTCGTAAGGTTCGGCATAGGCTGTCGCCAGCAGGAATGACACATAGTGGTGACAGGCCGGGGAAAGCGGGGTCTTGGCGAATACTTGTCCCATAATCGCATATTGGGCAAAGAACGATCCGTGCAACGCCCGCTCGACGACGATGGCGCCTTCTGCCGACTTTGCAAATTGCACGATGCGATCAGGATCCGGTGCCTTGGCGGCGGCCAGCGAAAGCGCGCGTCCAAAGCCGATGAGGTAATGTGCATCCTGCGTGATGTAGTGTTTGAAACGTACTTCGCTCAGCGTGCCGGCAGCCAGCTCCGCGTTGAAGGGCATCGTCCGGATGATCTCATAGCTGCGTGCGTTGCGGTCCCACGCTTCGCGCGAGAAGGGCGGCATGCCGTTCATGATTGTTTTGTCCTTGGTGTGATGATGGTCACGGCGATTGCCGGCGCAAGATGACACTCAGGTTGTTGGCCGGCATGGCAATGCGTTCGACAAAATCGAATCCGTATTGTTTTGCAAGCGCAGTGACTTCGCCCAGATCCCGCACCCCCCATGCGGGATCGCGCGCCTTTAAGCTGGCATCGAATGCCGCATTGCTGCGGGCGGTGTGGAGCCCGTTCTCTCGAAAGGGGCCATAAAGAAAAAGCACGCTGTGCGGGCCAAGTAAATCACCCGCACCTGCGATCAATCCCTCGGCAGCAGCCCATGGCGCAATATGAATCATGTTGATGGCCACGATGGCGACAATGCGCGGGTTCGAAGTGCCGCCCATGGACCAAGGCCGGCTGCGCGCATCCAGCAGAATTGGTGGCTTGAGGTTGGGCAAGTTCGCGGCGGTGCGATAGGCCGCTATGCTCCGCAGAGTGTCGGCGTCCCGGTCGGTGGGCTGCCAGGTCAGGCCGGAGAGGTGGGCGGCAAAGTGCATTGCATGTTCGCCGGTGCCACTGGCAATTTCCAAGACCGTGCCGGACCGCGGCAGCGTCCGGCGTAAGATCGCCAGGATCGGGTCACGGTTGCGCGCGACCGCGGGTGAGGTTTGCGCGCCTTCAGGGAGGGGCGCCGTGGTGTTGCACGCATCTAGCAAAGGTCGATGATTCATGCTCTGAGACTCACACCCTGAAGCCGAAAAGCAAGATAAAGTTTAACCAACCTTTGAGAAAGCCTGTCTCGTGCCCAGCATTGCCGAAGTCACCTGCCGCATTTCGGCGGACAATATCCGCGCCTTTATGACAGATGCATTCCGGACCTGCGGCCTGCCTGACGCCGATGCGCAAACCGTGGCGGGTGCGATGCTCGATGCGGATCTCTCCGGGGCCGATGCCCATGGCATATTCCGGCTTGCCGGCTATGTGCGTTTGCTCAGGCGCGGGCATATCAATCCACGTGCCAACGTTCACGTCGCCGAGCGCGCCGCAGCCACCGCGCTGGTCGATGGCGACAACGGCATGGGTCACCTGGTGAATACTTATGCGGCCAATCTCGCGGTCGAGATCGCGCGCGAATCGGGTGCCGCCTGGATTGGCGTGAGGCGTTCGAATCACTCAGGCGCGGGATCGACCTATGCGGCGATTCCGGTGGCACATGGCATGGTCGGGATGTACAGCGCCGTGTCGGGGTCGAATTTCATGGCGCCATGGGGTGGTGCCGAACCCTTGCTCGGCACAAATCCGATCGCGGTCGGCATTCCGGCCGGCAAAGGACCGGCGGTGGTGCTCGATATCGCGACCTCGGTTGTGTCGAACGGCGCCATCCGCTCCTACGCGGCAGAAGGCAAGCCGATGCCGGAAGGATGGGTGATCAGCCGGGAGGATGGTTCGCCGATTACCGATGGTCGACGCCTTTCGGAAGGCATGTTCATGCCGCTTGCCGGCTACAAGGGTAGCGGTCTTGCGCTGGTACTCGGGCTTCTCGGCGGTCCACTCAACCGGGCGGCGTTCGGACGTGACGTCAAGGATTCGACCGGCGACCAGCTGCGTGAAAACAATACCGGTCAGTTTGTCATCGCGCTCGATGTCGCGCGCTTCCTGCCGCTTGATGCATTCAAGGCCGAGGTTGATCGCCATGTACACGATCTTGCATCGTCGCAGCGGCTGCCCGGTGTCGATGAAATCCATATTCCGGGGCAGGGCCGTGCGGCACGCATGGCTGATCGAAGCAAGAACGGCGTGCCGCTCGCGGAGACCTTGTTGAAACAGGTCGACGAGTTGGCAAAAACTTTGGCGATCGAGCCGCTCACTGCGCGCAAATAGGAAACGCATGGCCGAGCCCTCCTCCTCCAAACCCGCCGCCACAGGTTCACCTTTTTGGCGCTTCTCCCTGGGCTTCTATCGCCGCAGTGGTGTCGCGGATGCCTGCATCACGCTGCAGGAGCGTTCGGGTGTCGACGTGAACCTGCTCTTGTACCTTCTTTGGCAGGCCTCGCAGGGCCGCGCGTTCGCGGCTGAGGAGGTTGCGGCGCTGGAGGAGGTGATCGGCCCGTGGCGTGCCGCCACCGTCATTCCGCTGCGAATGGTGCGACGCGCGCTG
>DATGVJ010000586.1:0-3514 GCA_035300505.1 Xanthobacteraceae bacterium | reverse complement strand
CAAGCCCGACCGCGCCTGGAGCGACGCACCGTTGGACGAATGTTTGGGCCTACGCGGACGAAGTCTCGATGGCACGCATCTATGCCGGATTTCACTATCGGTTCTCCACCCGCGTCGGCCAGGATATGGGACGAAAAATCGGACAGCTTGTGGTCCAGGGCCTCATGCAGGAGCCGAGTGTGGCGCAGACGCGTTGACCGAGACAGTCGCGCCAGCGCCCGCGCGAATGCTGTGCCGGGCGCTGGCGTCTGCTACACTTCCACGAGGCTGCCGATCATGCGTGCTTGGAGCATTTTCCGGAAAAGTGGACTTCCGGTTTTCCGCAGAAAATGCGACCACGCAAGGAATCTAGTGCGCATCTGCGATCAGCATGGAATTCGCCAAAACTGAGGAGGACATCATGAAGACAACAGCGATAAGGTTCGCCTTGGCATGCGGAATTTGCACATTATTGAGCCAGCAAACACTGGCTCAGCATGCGGGCGAGCACATCATGCTCGATCCGTCGGAACTCGTCTGGAATGACCTTCCCTCCCTTCCTGGGGTGAAGGTTGCCGTCGTCGAGGGGCCGCTCGATAAAGTGGTACCGATCATGTTCAGGCTCAAGTTCCCCGCCAATTACAAAGTCGCGCCGCATTGGCATCCCGGCATCGAACACATCACCATCATTGCGGGCACGCTGCATATGGGAATCGGCAGCGTGTTCGACACATCGAAGACCCGTGCCCTGAAATCCGGGAGCGTCTCGATCATGCAGCCGGGGACCCACCATTTCGTATGGACCAGCGAAGAGACGATTGGCCAAATTCACAGCATCGGACCGTGGTCGGTCAACTACGTCAATCCTGCCGACGACCCGACGAAGAAATAGCCGCGGCCTTCCCGTGCGGTCGCCGTCGGGAGACAAGGCTGACCTTGGAGCGAAGAAGTGACCGCGGCCTTTGGACCCAACGATGTCTGATCAATGTCCTCCTGGTATTGACACATATCGGCAGTCCGACGACGTGATGTTCTCCGCAGCCGTGCGCGCCGAGCAGGCATGTCGTGGCTCGCGGGAAATGTATGAGCATCAAGCTGCGGCGGGACGCTTTACCCAACCGCTTTCGGCGGACGCCATAGCGTTCATTGGCGGAAGGGATTCCGCATTTTTTGCGACCGCAAGCGCCGACGGTCAGCCTTATGTCCAGCACCGCGGAGGACCGCCGGGATTCCTGAAAATGCTGGATGAGCGCACGGTCGCATTTGCCGAATACGCCGGCAACAGGCAGTACATCAGCATTGGCAACCTTGCCGAAAACGGGCGTTCGTTCATGGTCCTCATGGATTATGCCAAGCAACGGCGGCTCAAGTTGTGGGGCCGCGCGACGGTTGCGGGCGAGGCGTTACTTCTTGCTCGCCTCGCGGACCCTGCCTATTCGGCCCGCATCGAGCGGGCCATCGTCCTTACCGTGCTGGCCTGGGACTGGAACTGCTCCGATCATATTCCGAGGCTGGTCCCGGCCCAGGCAGCCCGATGACCCTTGTGGCAGTCGGGGCGTCCGGTTTCGCTTCAATCAACGCGGCATGAAGCATTGGTGATTGGCTTGCAAAGGTACGCGAAGCCGGCACGCCCCAATCGCGGTATCAGACGGATGCGATTCTGGCGGAACTTTTAACGCTCGACCGCATTATGGGCCTGTGCCTCCTGCACAGCAAACTTGTGGGGCAGGAAAACCAAAGGCGTTCAACTTACCGGGCTGGGCCTACCCCACTATCTCCAATTGCAGATTGGGTTCCCGTGAACCCAATTGGCGACAGTGGGATGTCCCAGAACGGATGTCGCAGATATGCATGCCGTCCTCCCTCCGTTTTGAGGAGGTGGCTTTTGGTATTCGGTCCGAAGAATTTGCAACGCTGGCTCTTGTCGGGTCAAATCGAGCAGCATCATGGCTTCCATCACTTCGTCAGGCATACCTTTTTCCGTTCGCAAGCCTTGGTACACGGTCCTCTACATTCAGGTGCTCATTGCCATCGTGCTCGGCGGGCTGGCCGGCTGGCTGTTTCCGGATTTCGGCAGGAACGAATGGGTCAAGGCGATGGGAGACGGTTTCGTCAAGCTCATCAAGATGATCATCGCGCCGATCATTTTCTGCACCGTCGTGTCAGGCATTGCCCATATCCAGGAAGCTGCGAAAGTTGGACGCGTTGCCATCAAGGCCTTGATCTATTTCGAGATCGTTTCGACCTTCGCGCTGGCCATCGGTCTCGTGATCGGCAATGTCGTGCGGCCCGGTGCAGGGTTCGGCGGCGAAGGCAATGCGGGGGCTGTCAAGACCTACGCCGACCAGGCCGGCGCAATGAAGTCGGTCGATTTCGTCTTGAACATCATTCCCGACAGTGTCGTCGGCGCCTTCGCCAAGGGCGACATCCTGCAGGTATTGCTCTTCGCGGTTCTGTTTGGTTTCGCCCTGATGATGCTGGGTGAGCGAGGGAAAGTCGTCCGGTCTTTTGTGGATGATATCGCGCACGCGATGTTCGGTGTGATCGCGATCATCCTTAGGGCCGCGCCGCTCGGCGCCTTTGGCGCCATGGCCTATACAATCGCCTTCTTTGGACCGCGCGCCGTCGGCAATCTGGCCTTCCTGATCGGGACTTTCTATTTCACATGCGTGCTATTCGTATTGATCGTGCTGGGCGCCGTCGCGCGAATAGCGGGCTTCAGCATTCTGAAGTTCATCGGGTACATCAAGGACGAACTGCTGATCGTGTTGGGCGCGTCGTCCTCCGAGGCCGCCCTGCCGCAATTGATGGAGAAGCTCGAACGGCTCGGGTGCTCGAAACCGGTCGTCGGTCTCGTGGTCCCGACAGGCTATTCCTTCAATCTCGACGGCACCAACATCTACATGACTCTGGCGACGCTATTCATTGCGCAGGCGCTGGGTGTCGAATTGTCCATGTGGGAGCAGTTCGGTATCCTCGGCGTTGCGATGCTCTCTTCCAAGGGAGCGAGCGGCATCACCGGCGCGGGTTTCATCACGCTGGCGGCGACGCTTGCGTCGGTGCGGCCGGAGCTTGTGCCCGGCATGGCTATTGTGCTCGGGATCGACAAATTCATGAGTGAATGCCGCGCGCTGACCAACATTACCGGCAATGGCGTCGCCTGCATTGTCGTCTCCTGGTGGGAAGGAGAACTCGATCGTACGAAACTCAGCACCGGCCTTGATCAAGAGATTGATCCCACGGATGTCGAAACCGCGGTGACGACCGGATAACTACCGCTTCGTCAGCCCCATGGCGGCGTCGGAGAGCCAGGTCGCGATGCCGGGGAAGAAGCACATCAGGACGACCGCGAGGGGATCATCAGCGCGACGAACGGCATGCACAGCGATGCAATCGCGGCGTCCGCAAGCAAATGACGGCTCAGGGAGACTCCGAGGAATCCTTCAGGCCAGAACGACCGGCAATTTTATGCCGCAGATCGCACACTGTCTGCGACCATTGCGTTTGGGTCTGCTGACACCGGTTCAACTTCGCC
>DATGVJ010000585.1:0-8510 GCA_035300505.1 Xanthobacteraceae bacterium | reverse complement strand
TGCCCCTTGACGGGATATATGACGATTACCATGTAACCGCAATCATGACGATCGTCATATATTGACGCTGGGCGACGGAGTGACGACAATGGGTAGGCTAGCGGACAAGAATATCCTTATCACCGGCGGTAACAGCGGGATCGGGCTGGCCACAGCTCAGGAATTTGACCGAGAGGGTGCGCGCGTCGCCATCTGCGGCTTGAATGAGAGAACGCTGCGGGCGGCTAAGGGGACGCTGGGAGCCGGAAGTCTCGCCGTTCGCGCGGACGTCAGCAAACTCGCCGACCTCGATACGATGTTCGCCACGGTCAAGCGGGCGTTCGGGCACCTGGACGGCCTGTTCGTAAATGCAGGTTACAGCGAGTTCCTGCTGTTCGAAGAGGTGACAGAGCAAAGCTTCGACATGGTCATAGGCTCCAATTTCAAAGGGGCTTACTTCACGATTCAGAAGGCCTTGCCGCTGCTCAGGCCGGGCTCGTCTGTCGTCATCAATGCGTCCGTTGGCGCGCGCAAGGGGTGGCCGACAACCTCGACGGTCTCGACCTGCAAAGCCGCGGTCGTCCATCTCGCGCGAATCCTCAGCGCCGAACTCGTCGGCAGGGGGATTCGCGTGAATACCCTAAGCCCAGGCCCGACGGACACGGCGATGTTCGGTCGCTTCGCAGGCGAAGAGCAGGGCGACGCCGTCAAGGGCGTCCTTGCAAACAACAATCCCAGCAAGCGGATGGCCGATCCGTCGGAAATCGCAAAGCTGGCGGTTTATCTCGCGTCGGACGATTCTGCGTACGTCGTCGGGGCAGACTTCCTGATCGACGGCGGGGTCGCGGCCATTTCGGGCGTGGGCGCTTGAGCCCCGTTGCAGAGAGTCGAGGCCGTTCCTGTTCCCGCTCGGGCAAGGGACGGCTCGCACCGCCAAACGCCAAAAGACTGTGGGCCGAGACGTTTCTGCCGTCTGCGGTTGTGTAGCTGAGCTGGAAAACCGTCGGTTCCGCGGCTGACGGAAGTAGGAACACGGCAGGAAGGAGATCACATGATGGAGTCCACGCCCGAGCAGGACAAGGCGGCTGTCCTCGAAGCGTTCGACACCCTGATCAACAAGCGCGACTCGGCGGGTTGGCGTCCTTGAGTTCGGAGTTTCAGCCCGCGCAAGAAGGAGGTTCAAATGACAAACGGAGCAGTGGCGCTTTTTCGGAAACGATGGGCCTCGCTCGTAGCGTGGGTGGCAGCGATGGACTATTCGGCCGCCGACTATACCAACGATCGGATCGGTGGGCTGGAACGCGAGGTGGAGCAACTGAAGGATGAATTAAGGCAGGCCCGGATGTCTGCCGGAGCCGCCGACGGCGGCTTCGAACCAAGCGCACCATCCCGCGGAACCTGAATGACTGGTGACGCGAATTCTAGATTAGCACCAACGGAGTCGCGCCGCGCAGTTGCTGTCTCTGGATCGTCCGCTGAAGGGCGAGAAGCCGGCCGACCTGCCGGTGCAGCACCGACCAAATCGTTCAGGTGGTATCGCCACTTATTTCCGGAGCAATGAAATGACAAGCTTCTTGCGTGTAGCCACACTTGTCGGTCTGTTGGCCGGCGGTCTTGCGATCGTCTCGCCCGGCCTGAAGGCCGGTCAGGCGAGTAATATCGTACGCGAGCGCCAGGCCGTCATTACCGAATTGAGCCCCAATGCGAAGGCCATCACTTATTGGGTGGTCGCATCCGAAGGCTGGCAGGTGGTAACCACCATCGACACCGTGTTCAATCAAGACAGCGACGCCGAACAGCACGCGGTGGTGCGTTTCTCGGCGGTGTTGCTGCCCGGACAGTCCCAGCTGATCTCGGTGCCGTTTGCCATCGGCGAGCAACAGCAAGTTCTGCGCATCCGTCGCGTGGCCGACCAGATCGAGGTTGCGCGGATCCCTGGCTGACGGCACGCCTCCGGAGGCCCGCCGCACTGTCAGGCTGACACACGGGAGTGGCCCGCGAGGTCTCATTTGATGGACCTGAATCGTGCTGAACCGAGATGGCCGTCCCGGTATCTTCCTGGCGGCTGATGTCCGAATTGGGTCATCGGCTGAAGTGCTCAAGGCGAGGATAACTTTTCCGGTGTTCGTCCGATAGCTTCCGTGAACTGGGCGCGCTGGGTCGGAAGCCTTGGGCCCAGGCTGTGTGAAAAGTCGCACTGGTCAAAAATGCGTAGAATCGATTTCTCTATTGCCTTCTCGTGACGGTGGTTGTTGACACTGTTCGTTTATCAGATCGACGAGATCGAGAAGAAAGTTCTAAACGCAAATTGAAATTCCGACTTTTCACACAGCCTGGGCCAGAAGCAGACGTACAACCCCTGCGCCGCGCAGGTCCGAGATGGGTCAATTCAATCGGGTCAACGATGTGATGTATCAGCAGCGAATATGATTGACTCAATTAAATAGAGCCATCCAGGAACATTCTGCCGTGAGCTACAAAAAGCTCGGGAAATTGGAAAAGCGAGCCGTGACCGGAATCCGGATAGATGATCAATTGCGCCCGAGGAATCTGCTGTGAAAGATTGTAGGCGTTGATCGTAGGAACCATCAGATCGTGACTTCCATTCACCACGAGAGTGGGCTGCGTGATCTCGCTTAGTTCTGCATATCGTTCCCTGCGAACCTCCCGCCACGTAATAATTGCTGCCGTCTGAGCCGCCATCGCCTGTGAAGAGCTCGGAGGGTCCACGTCATTCTTTCGCAAATGACGGCGATCCCAAAAGGCTTTACCGGCGGCCTGGCTCGTCTCCGAGGGACGGAAAAAGAGATAAAGAAAGCTCTCCAGCGGGCTCTCGCCCGTCTGTGCATCGGTCAAGTCCGCCCATTTCCGGATGTTCGGATCGCTCGCGGGCTCGCCTCCGCGCGGGCCGGTCCCTACAAGCATGAGGCGTCTAACCATGTCGGGGTGGCGCAGCGCGAACGTTTGCGCGATGTAACCACCGATCGAGAATCCAAGTACGTCGATGAGCGATAGTCCAAGCGCGCCGACAAAGTCGGCGGCATGATCAGCCATTTCCTCCATCGTATTGGGCGTTTTGCCGCTCGAAGCAGCGATACCCGCGTTGTCGAACAAGATGACAGGCCGGCTCGCCGCTAATCCGTCGGTGACCACAGGATCCCAATGGTCCATTCCCGCACGGTAGTGCGGCATGAGGACCAGCGGCACTCCCTTGTCCTGTCCGAACCGGCGATACGCAAAACGAAGCCCGCTCGCCTGTACGTATTGGGTCGGTGCCGTAACGTGCGCATGCGTCATGGTCGCTCTCCTGGAAGGACAAGTGCGCGCCGATGGCCACTAACCACTGGCACGAGTTGCTTCAAAAAAGAACCAAATGCACGCTCGGCCTCTTCTATCCAATTCTCAAGCAGACTCGCACTCGCAACGTCGCCGTATTCGTCGCACAAATCATGCGTCTCACGCATCCAAGCGACGAGCTGCTTGTTGTCGCCGCCAAGCTCGGTGAGCATGTCGAGGGCAGCCACGTCCTCCGCATCATTATCCTGGATACGCTGAAGGCGGCTGATATGGCCGATCGAGCGTAAGGTCGTGCCGCCGATCTTGCGCACCCGCTCGGCAATTGCGTCGGTGGTGGCGAAAAGCTCGTCGCCTTGCTCATCCAGCAGCAGGTGATAGTCGCGGAAATGCGGCCCCAAAATGTGCCAATGGAAATTCTTTGTCTCGAGATAAAGGCCAAGCATGTCCGCGAGCAAAGTGTTGAGTGCATCAGCCAGATCGCGCACGGCGCCTGGCTTCAGATCGGTCGGGGTGGTCGGCGGCGCTTTGCGCGCGACTTTGGCTCCTTGAGTGTTCATTTGCATCTTCCCGCAAGAAGGTTCTTTCGGCGTGACACGGCACGCCCTTAGGGCGTGTGAAACATGGGATTGCCGCTCGCCGTCGCGGACGCGGGCACTTCTTCCTGCAGCACGTCCCAGTGCTCAGCGAGCTTGCCGTTCGCCACGCGGAAGATGTCGACCGCGATCATCGGCTTTGGTCCGAAGCCGACATAGCGGCCATGCACCATCACCAAATCGCCCTCTGCCACGGCCATGCCGGGCTCGTAGGAAAAATCCTTACTCAGGCCAGCAATGAAGGCGGCAATGGCTGCCGGCCCGTTTGGAATGGCGGGGTTATGCTGGATGTAATCCGGGGCGAAGTAGCGCTTCGCCACGGTCGGGTCGCGGTCAATGAACGCGCCGGTTAATGCACGTAGGGCGATTTGTTTGATGTCTTCCATAATTCACTCCTTTCGATCTTTCGCCATCGGCAGTGGGCGGCCCAAGAAAGCCGATCGGGACTTGGGTTACTCATCAAACGGCGCCGCCAACATTATTTGCGATGCGGTCGGGATCGGCTGACCGTGCAATGTGCAACCCACGGTGCGCGCAACATCGTCGGTCCAGGTCAGGACTTGCGCGGCCGGATTGTGCCGACAGTGCTCGATTAGCAGATTCCGAAATTCGGCTTTAAAGTTCATCCGCGGGTATATTTCGAGCAACTCCTTGACCAACCGGGACGGCACTTGGTCAAGGCCGAACCCCAAGAAATCGAGCCCGGCGCCGAGGTGGACCAAAGCTATTTCGTCTGCCAGCCGGATTGGGATTCCCGGCGAGGTGTGCAGCGCGATCGCTTGCCAGATCACATCGGCGCGCTCCAGCGGCACCCGATGCTTCGCGCAGAATTCACGTGCCGCGTTCGCGCCGTCCACTTCGAACCGATTGTCGCGGCGATAAGGAGGAAGCAGTCCGAGGTCGTGTAGAACGGCTGCGCAAAAGGCGGCTTCCTCATCGACCACCGAACGTCCGAGACCCCTGACAGCAAGGCTGCCGAAAACGTACGTTCGCAGACAATGCATGCGGAGCCATTCGGGTGAACTGCACTCCAGCAGCTCGACAGCGGCACAACACAGCGCCGTATCCGGAATGGTAACACCGGCCACCGATTTCAAGCGCGCCAAGGCCATCTCTCTCTCTCCGTCCTGCAGCTAGGCCTGCGTTGTCCATCCGTCGACGCCCATAGCGGCCTGCCGAAGCGCCTCCGACCGCGTGGGATGGGGATGGCAGGTTCGGGCGACATCCTCGCTGTCGGCATGAAACTCCATGGCCAAGCAGACCTCGCCGATGAACTCGCTGACCGACGGACCGATCATGTGGACACCGAGGATGCGGTAATCGTTGGTGCTGGATATGACCTTCACGAAGCCTTCGCCCTCGTGTTGCAGCTTGGCGCGGCTGTTAGCCGAGAACGGAAAGCGCCCGAGCTTGTAGGGCTGACCGCTCGCCTTTACCTCGGCTTCAGTCAGTCCGACCCAGGCGACTTCCGGGCTCGTGTAGATCACGTTGGGGATGATGTCGTAGTCGACATGGCCCGCCAGGCCGGCGAGCACCTCGACACAGGCGACGCCTTCATCCTCGGCCTTGTGGGCCAACATCGGACCCACGGTGACGTCACCGATCGCCCAGATGCCGGGCACGGCCGTCGCGAAGTTTCGGGTCGGAACGAAGCCGTGCTCGTCCAGCGTCAGGTTGACCGTCTCCAGGCCAAGGTCGCCCACGAATGGCCTGCGGCCGACCGCTACCAATACGACGTCCGCCTCGATCGTCGTCGTGGTGCCGTCTTTGCGGCTTTCCACGTCGACCGACACGCCGGTATCGTGCACGGTCGCCTTCAGCACCTTGCTTGACATCCGGAAGCCGAAGCCCTGCTGCTCAAGCAAACGATGGAGCGTTGACGAGAGCGACTCGTCCGCACCGGGAATGATGTGGTCGAGGAACTCGACGACCTCGACTTGGGCGCCCAGGCGGCGCCAGACAGAACCCAGCTCCACACCGATGCTGCCCGCGCCGATGATCAGCAGTTTCTTCGGGACCTCGCGTAGCTTCAGCGCGCCGGTGGAATCCACGATCCGCGTCTGGTCGACGGTCACGCCCGGCAAGGGCGTCGGGATGGACCCGGTCGCGATGATCACGTGACGCGTCGCGAGGTGGATCTCGGCACCGTCCGGCTTGCGGACTCGAACCCGGCCAGGTCCGCTTAGCCGCGCCCGCCCGTCGATCCGGTCGACCTTGTTTTTCTGGAAGAGGAATTCGATGCCGTGGCCGAGCGCGTCAACGCTTGCCTGCTTCTGAGACATCATGGTGCCTAGATCGAGTTCGGGCATCACCTTGATGCCGAAGCCGGCAAACTTCGTTCGGGCCAGATCGAACAGCTCGGACGCGTGCAGCAGGGCTTTCGAGGGGATGCAGCCAACGTTTAGGCATGTGCCGCCCAAGACGGGGGCCGCCTCGACGCAGCCGGTCTTCAGGCCTAGCTGCCCGGCGCGGATCGCCGCGGTGTATCCGCCCACCCCGCTGCCGATCACCACCACATCATAGCTGGATGGTGTTGCAGACGGGGACGGTGGCATGGTCGCCTCAATATTCAAACCACCCCGCAAGCTCCCGGTTCTTGTCGTCGGTGAAGGGCGAGTAGAGGTGCTCGATCGCAACGTCGGGCGGCGAGATCAGCATCGATTTGGCGTGCGTGAGCGCGTCGAAGCCGTACTTACCGTAGTAATGGCCCATGCCGGCAGTCCCGGTGCCGCCGAACGGCATGGTCTCGACGAACAGGTGAACGTTGACCAAGTTCACCCCGCCCCCGCCGAAGGAGAGCTCGCCGATGAAGCGGTCGATGGCCTTCTGGTCTCGGCTGAAGATGAAGCCCGCGAGCGGACGACCCGGCTTCGCCATGCGCGCCATCGCCTCGTCGAAGGACTTGTAGGTCAGGATTGGCAGGATCGGACCGAAGATCTCGTCCTCCATGATCTTGTCATCCCAAGTGATGGGATAGAGAAGCGTCGGGTCGAGATAGTGCGCCTCCGGGTCCGACTTGCCGCCGGCGATCACCTTGGCGGGATCGATGAGCGATGCAAGCCGGGTAACCGCTTTCGCATTGATGATGCGTGAATAATCGGAGTTGGACTTCGGATCATTGCCGAAGAGCTCGACCAGCGCCTTCTTGGCCTCGGCGACGAAGGCGTCGGCGACAGACTCGTGGACATAGGCGTAGCCTGGCGAGGTGCACCATTGGCCGCCCCAGGCCATCGCGCCCCAAACGATCTTCATCGCCGCGTCGGGAATGTTGGCGGTCTCATCCACGACCGCTGGGTTCATCCCGCCAAGTTCGAGCAGTACCGGCGTGAGGGTTTCCGCTGCCGCCCGCGCAATGATCTTGCCAACGAAGGTGCTGCCCGTGAAGAAGATGAAATCGTTCGGCAACTTCAGGAGTTCGGTATTCGTTTCCTTGCCGCCTGGCACCGCGGTCACGGCGCTCGGGTGGAAATACTTTGGGACCAGATCGAGCAGCACTTCGGTCGTTGCCGGGAGCGCTTCGCTTAATGTGAGGATACAGGTGTTGCCAGCCGCGAGCGCCGCCAGCGCCGGGCGGATCAGCAGGAGCAACGGTCCATTGAACGGTCCGATGATCAGCGCCACGCCATACGGCTCGCGATAGATCATCCCCTTGTGGCCGGTATTGGCCAGAAAGCTGGGCACGGGCGCTTCGACCGGCTTCATCCACTCCTTAAGCTGGCTTTTCTGTACCTCCGTCTCCCCCGCCGACGCCTGGGTCTCGAAGATGTATTCCTGCGATGCCGTCTTGAAGTCCTTGGCCATCGCCGCCTGAAAGCGCTCCTCGTTCTCCCTGATCATGCGCGCCATGCGATCAAGCTGATCGACACGCCACTCGTAAGTCCGTGTGACGCCCGTGGCGAAGAGCGCCTTCTGCGCGTCGAAGATTTTCTGGAATTTGTTCATTGGGCTTTCTCCGGAAAATGCTTACAGGGCACTCGCCTTGATGGCGTTGATGGCGGTGTTGTCCCAATAACAATCCAAGCGAGAGATTTTACCGTCCGCGCTGTAGCGAATGATATAAGCGTGGGCGATGCGTCCAACCTCCCCTTTCTTTACAAGGCCCGGGACATCCGCCGGCATCGTTCCGCCGAGCAATGCTTGCACCACGACGGTGTTCTCTTCGCCTGGGATCATCTCGGCTATTTCGACCCCGAAGTCCGGTACGGCCTGCGGAAAGCCACGCCAGATTTTTTCGAGGCCGCCACGGATTGGCATGACACTGTTCTTGCCATAGGGAAGGTATCGTCCTTGCGCGCCGTCAGCGCAAAGAGCCAGCATGCCGTCGACATCATGGGCGTCATAGGCGGCGAAAAACTTTTTGGTGATCGATTTTACATCCAAGTCTTTGCTCATCTTAGCTTCCATGGGGTTACGGCGGCGAATGGGGAGGCCTATGTCATCGTCAGGACCATCCGGAAGCGGGCTTTACCCGACATCATCTTCGCGTAGGCTTCCGCCGCCTTTTCGAGCGGCATGGTTTCGATCATCGCGGCGACCTCGCTCATCGCGCTGAATCGCAGCGTCGCATCGCCAGCCTTCGAGGTTCCGGTGAGAGCGCCATCGACGCCAAGTTGCCTGAACAGCAGATCGAACGCCGATAGC
>DATGVJ010000584.1:0-23084 GCA_035300505.1 Xanthobacteraceae bacterium | reverse complement strand
GATTGTCCGCCGCGCGAGAAGCCCATGACGGCAATTTTCGCCGGATCGATGCGTGGATGATCGGCGAGCACGTCAAAGGCCCGATAGGCATCGACGATCATGTTGAGCCGGCCCAGCAGCGCCTGGTTGGTGGATGTGCTGGTGATGCCGCGCTCGGAAAAGCTATCGAGCAGGAACGAGGCGACGCCCATTTCGTTGAAGTGCTTGGCCCAGAACTCGTTGCCGCCATTGAGGCCGCCCGAACCATGCAACAGGACGACGACCGGCAGGCGGCCGGTGGCGCGCTGGGGAATCCGCAATTCGCCCGCCAGTGTCACGGCCTTCCCGTTCTTGTCGCCGGCCAGGAACTGCTCATCGCTGAGCGTCAGCGATTGGACGGTGCGCAGTTCCGTGCGCGCCGCCAAATCCTGCAGATTCGGTTCCGCCATCGCGGCAGCGACGAATGCGTTGAGGCCGAGGCCCAACAGGGCGCATGCGGTGGCGGTCACGTGTTTCATTGCGATCTCCGTGGCGATATCGCGCGGTGCGTCCGTGTGGCCGACCGCGTTTCAAAACGATATGACCATTAAACACTTGAATCCATGAAATGGGTAGAGCGACATAAGCGCGTAAACGCGGTTATGTCGCTCTGACCATTTCAAGTGTTCTTTGCGTCTAAAAAAACCAGCTCACTCGTCGCCACCACCGTCGCCGCCACCGCTGTCGCTTCCGAATCCATCATCGTCCTGGAAGTCGGTGGCGTACGGAGTCTCCTGAGTCTCGTATTGCTCCGGTTGAGCCGCATTTTGCGTGTCGTCGTTATATTGCGTGCCGTCGTCGGATTGCGTGTCGCCGCCGTGCTGCGCGTTTCCGCTATCGCTGCCGGCGAAGCCTTGGTCGTCGGCGGAGCTGTCGCCGCGGCCGGAAGGTGGACGGCCGATATCGTTGACCCCGGCGTCGCGCGCGAGGGTTCCACCAGACTCCGAATTCCCGGGCGGTGTGGTTCCGCCGGGCGTGTGTCCCGGCGTGGGGGCAGCGTGTGCCGATCCGCCCATCATGGAACTCATGCTGTTCATCAGCAGCGCTCCGCCGACAGCGCCGGCTACGGCTGCCGCGGCCGTGCCGAGGAAGGACCCGCCCGACCGGGCGGCGGGCGGAGGCATTGCCGGCGCATATCCGGGTTGCTGCGGAGGCGGATAGCCGGGTTGAGGCGGAGGGGCGTAGCCGGGTCCCGGCGGACGTGACGGCGCTGAGCCCTGTGGGGCCGCCGGCGCGGGCCCGCGTTGGCCCCATGGCGAAGCAACAGGGTCGGGCGTCCGGACACTTGGGGCGGACACGCTTGGGACTGACCCGGCGCGCGGAGCGGCGGGGCGCGCCCAGACGCTGTCGCGCCCACCGCCCAGGAAACTGCCGGAAGATTGGGGGGCTGCACTCGCAACCTGGGCCTCCAGCGCCTGAATGCGCTCGTCCGCGTGCTTGAGGGCGGCATCCTGCATCAGGGTGGTCTGGACCAGCGCATAGAGCGCATTGGGGGCCTGCCGCAGCCCATCCCTGATGGCCCGATCGGCATCCGGATCGCGCGGGGAATTCTCGACTGTGGCCAAACGTCCGAATAAGTCGGTAACGAGGCTGCGTTCCTCAGGGGTCATCGGTTCCTCTCCTGGTCTGGTCGTTCCGCATCATGTAGGGCGCTCCGGTGACAGGGGAATGGCCGGAACGGCAATTATTTCTGGTATTTCTGGCCGTTCGGGCCCTTGCGCATGCTTTGGGGTCGTCTCATGGGTGCCAAGGATCGTAGCCCGGATGAGCGCACCTCCTTCAGGGGCGCGACATCCGGGGCTGCCAGTCCCGCATGTCGCTATCTTGCGTGAAGAACGCGATCTGGCTCATCCGCCGAAGCCCGCCCGCGGCGTCAAGCCGCCGTTCGGGCGAAGGCGGCTGCCGGGCTACGAGGTCTACGCGCTTGACTTGGCGCGAATGGGGAGATTTCTCGCGGGCGCCACACCCGTTTTGCGGTCACCCTCTTGTTTATGAGTCGATACTTGGTACGTTTGCGCAAATCCAATTGTGCTTCCTGCTGCCTTGGAGAATCGGGTATGCGATTTGTTAGTTTATTGTCCTGGATAACGTTAATGCTGGCGCTTGGGGCCGCTCAGGCTCCTGCGCAGACGCGCGGCGTGTATCCGTTGACGACTGAAAAAGAAGGTGCGCTCAAGCCGAAAGACGCGTTCAAGGAATGTGAAGTTTGCCCCGAAGTGGTGGTGATCCCGGCGGGGCAGTTCACCATGGGGTCCCCGGAGGCTGAGGAAAGCCATCTTGACCCCGAAGAACCACAACACTTGGTGACGTTCGCGCAGCCGTTCGCGGCGGGCGCGTTTGCCGTCACTTTCGACGAATGGGATGCTTGCTTGGCGGACGGCGGCTGCGTCGGCTACCGCCCTTTGGATCAAGGCTGGGGCCGCGGTCGCCGTCCGGTGATCAATGTTTCCTGGCACGACGCCCAAGCCTATGTGGCGTGGCTATCGCGCAAGACGGGAAAGACATATCGGCTGCTGAGCGAAGCTGAACGGGAATACGCGGCGCGGGCAGGAACGGCCACGCCATTCTGGTGGGGTACATCGATCTCGACCGAGCAGGCGAACTACGATGGTAACCTTGTGTACGGCAGGGGCCCGAAGGGCGAGTATCGACAACGAACATTACCCGTCGAATCCTTCCAGGCGAATCCCTGGGGTCTCTACCAGGTGCACGGCAATGTATTGGAATGGACCGAGGATTGTTCGAACGACACCTACAATGGGGCACCGTCCGATGGGTCGGCCTGGAATTCCGGAGATTGCAGTCGCCGTGTCCTTCGCGGCGGTTCCTGGTACTACTCTCCGGATTTCGCTCGCTCGGCCTTCCGCGTCAGACTCTACTCCGTCAATCGGACCAACACCCAGGGCTTCCGGGTCGCAAGGACGCTTACGCCTTGAAGGTGGTTTGGAGTCCCGCGTTTACGCGGACTTACTTTCTCAGCCCGTAGGGCGCAATAGCCATAGCGATTGCGCGAACGATCGGATTTGGCACGGTCGTGGCGCTATGGCGTATTGCGACGCGGCCCCCTGCCGCGGGGAAGGGCGGCGCAATACGCCATGGCGCGCGCGAGCCCGCGCCATGGCTCGATTGCGCCCTACTGGAGCCTCCAAACGCCAGCCTCACGCTAACTCCACGCCATATCTCTCAAGCACCCGCGGAAACCCATCGTCCGCAAAATAAGCGAATTCCCGCTCGCGCTCGGCGGTCAGCGGGTCGAGGCTACGCAACTCGTCATCGACAAAGCCCGGGTGGCACATCACGACGCTGCCGTCCGGCAGGTTTTCAAGAAAGCGCGGGAATAGATCGGCAAATTTGGCGTCGCTTCCAAAACTATAGGTTCCCGCAAAGGCCGGATTGGTGCGCACCCCAAGCGACTTGGCGCGGCGGCGGAAACCGTGGCTAAAAAAGTCGAGAAGGAGGCCCTTGCGATCGTGGAATCTTTGGCTCACCGGCAGCACGCGGCCGCATTGACGGAGCCAGGCGCCGGGCGCGCGTTCCTTGGCGAGCGCGAGCAAGACGTCGCGGATTTGCGGGAACAGATGGACATGCTGGTGGCCGTCGATGAAATCGGGCGGACGTCCGAATGTTTCGACAAACAGTCGCAGTTGTTCGGCGATTTCGGCTGCGAGTGCGTCCCGTTGCAGACGCCCCAGACAAGCAAGCCCAAGCATCATTGCGAGCGGCGGGAACTGGCCGTTGTGCTTGGGCGCAAAGTTCTGGCTTGCCGGAGAGAAGGGCGCCGTCAGCGTGACATGCAACCCGATGGCGACACGCCGCTCACCGGTATTGAGCTGGTCCAGTTGGGCCGCCTCGGATCGTTGCATGCTGGGCGCCACCATCATGGCCGATGTTGCATTAAGACGGCCACGCACCGCGAGATCGCGGATCGCGATGTCGACGGATTCCGAAATTCCATAGTCGTCGGCGCACAGCCAGATGCGCCGCCGCGCAGATGATGGGATCTGGTTCACGCTATTCGGCAGCCGAACGTGTGGCCTCTACGCCTGCCGCACGCGCGCCATCTTCCTCTTCTGCTGCCGTCTTGAGCGCATGTTCAGCCACGAAATAGACAGGGCGTGCTTTGAGTTCGGAAAGAATCTTGCCGATATATTCGCCCATGATTCCGATCATGACCAGTTGCACGCCGCCGAGCACCATCAGGCCGACCACGACCGACGGATAACCGGGAACCGATTGGCCGAACAAAACGGTCTCGACCAGGATCTGTATGCCGAAGATCAGGGCGGCGAAGGCCAGCAGCAGTCCCAAGAGACTCGCCAACCGCAAGGGCGCAACTGAAAAAGACGTGAGGCCTTCGATCGACAGGCCAAGCAGGGCTCCCATATTCCAGTTGCTGCGCCCGTGCGTGCGTTCCTCGGGCTCATAGTCGACGCGGAATTGCCGAAACCCAATCCAGCTCGCCAGCCCTTTGAAGAAACGATTGCGCTCCGGCAGTTGTCGCAAGGCTGCTGCAGCGCGTGGCGACAGCAGGCGGAAATCGCCGGCATCGGCCGGGATCTTCTGCCGTGCCCCCCAATTGATCATGGCGTAGAAGCCCTTGCTGAATTTGCGGCGCAGCCACGATTCATTTTCACGATGAGCCTTTGCCGTGAAGACGACGTCGAATCCGCGGTCGAGCCAGTGTCCGACCAGCGTCTCGACCAGGGCGGGCGAATGCTGGCCGTCGCCGTCCATGAACATGACGGCGCCAAGGCGCGCGTGATCGAGGCCGGCGAGGAGGGCCGCTTCCTTGCCGAAATTTCGCGATAGCGAAATCAGCTGCACATCGAGCGCATCGGGCTTTAGTTCGCGCGCGACCGCGAAAGTCGCATCGTGGCTGCCGTCATCCACATAAATGACTTCGCAGGCGAGCTTGCGCTGGTCGCGCAGTTGTTTCGCTACCTCGCAGATGCGGTTGTGCAGTGTGGGGAGGTTCTTGGCTTCGTTGAAAACCGGGATGACGATGGAGAGACCCGCCTGCGAGCGTTTGCCGTCGCGGGCCATCTCATCGATTCCTCCTGCCAAGATGACAGCATTGGCCGCCATGTCAGTGCCTTTCTGGCTTATTGTTTCGGGCTTGAGCATAGCGCAGTTGTGCGTGCCTGTCGCGCGAGGGTTCGGTTATCAATGTAGGATGGGGAGAGCCAAAAAAACGCGTCTTCATGCGCTTTTTTTTGCTCTACCCATCTTACGGGGTCCGCCCGGCCCGGCACTTATGCGCCCGTGATCCAAGCCCTCCGGCCGATACCAACCAAATGTTTCATAATTACATAGTAAGGGTGGGTGGGTGTCGCCAGTCATGCTAGTGATCCGGCCTGACGCTTGGTACCCAAGCGTCAGGCCGGACCACAAGCGAAGCCAGTCATGCAGATATTTGCGCATTTTGAACCTCTTGCCCGCCGCTTGCGCGCGGGCTCGCCCGGGCGCGCCGTCATCGCCAAGGCGGTCAGCTTCGCTATGGTGGGGCTTGTCAATCTGGTCGTCGATTTCGGCATTTTTTCGTTCGCCTATTTTCACTTGGCGCTGCCCATTCTGGTCGCGAACGTCATGTCCTGGTGTGTGGCAGTATCGGGATCCTATGTGATGAATTCAATGACAACCTTTGCGTCGGAATCCGGACGCCGCTTGCGGATTAAGGATTATGGGAATTTCGTGGTTTCGCAAATCGGCGGCTTGATCACCAGTTCGACGGTTTTGCTGGTTGCGTCCTATTTCGTGCCCGTGATCTTGGCCAAACTGCTGGCCATCGGGGTCGGCTTCCTGGTCAATTTCTCGCTGTCCCATTTCTTTGTGTTCCGGCGGCATGCGAAGAACACTGAAATCGATGATCCGGTGTCCTCGAAATAATGAAACCCCTTTGGGAGGTTGGCGCTTTGCAACACGACGAGAACCTCAAGGTCGAACGGCCGAGTTTTGTCACGCACCTGGAATGTTCGGCGACCGGCGAGCACTACCCGGCCGATCAGGTGCACAATCTGTCGCGCGCCGGCAAACCCTTGCTGGTGCGCTACGACCTCACGGGCGTTCGTGGCGCGTTGAGCAAGGAAGAGCTGGCACGACGTCCGGCCGATCTCTGGCGCTACCGCGAATTGCTTCCCGTCAGGCGGGTCAAGGATATCGTCAGCCTGGGCGAGGTCATGACGCCGCTCTTGCGGATGCCGCAGCTCGAACGCCTCACCGGCGGCGGCGAAATCATTGTGAAGGACGAAGGCCGGCTGCCGACCGGCTCGTTCAAGGCACGCGGCCTCGTCATGGCGGTGTCGATGGCCAAGGCGCTCGGCATCAAGCACATGGCGATGCCGACCAACGGCAATGCCGGTGCGGCGCTTGCCGCCTATGCGACCAGCGCCGGCATCAGGGCCACCATCTTTTGTCCGGAGGATACCCCGGAGGTGAATGTCAGCGAGATCGCGCTGCAAGGAGCGGCGGTCTATCGCGTCAACGGCCTGATCGATGATTGCGGCAAGATCGTCGGCGACGGCAAAGCCAAAGTCGGCTGGTTCGATACGTCGACGCTCAAGGAGCCCTACCGGATCGAGGGCAAGAAGACGATGGGGCTGGAACTCGTCGAGCAGCTCGGCTGGGACGTGCCGGATGTCATTCTCTATCCGACCGGCGGCGGCACCGGCCTCATCGGGATGTGGAAGGCTTTTGCGGAACTGGAGGCCATCGGGTTCATCGGCAGCAAGCGCCCGCGCATGGTGGCGGTCCAGGCGACCGGATGCGCCCCAATGGTGCGCGCCTATGAGGCAGGCGTTGAACATGCGCCACGATTCGAGAATGCCCATACGATCGCCTCCGGCATACGCGTGCCGCAGGCGGTCGGCGATTTCCTGATCTTGAGGGCGGTGCGCGAAAGCGGCGGATTTGCCATCGCGGTTTCGGATGAGGCGATCACGGTGGCGCTGGCGGAGGCCGCGCGCCTCGAAGGTTTTTTGATGTGCCCGGAGGGCGCCGCGACCTATGCGGCCTACAAGGAGGCGCTCGCCGATGGCCGCATCAGGCGTGACGAGCGCGCTGTCTTGTTCAACTGTGCAACAGGCCTCAAATATCCGTTGCCGCCGGCGCGGCAGACGCTCGACCGCCACAATCCGATTGATTATGCGGCGTTGTGATAGGATGATGGTGCTGTTGATGTGAATCGATGAAAGTGAAGCGAGTTCGGTGTGACTCCCTCTCCCCTCCGGGGAGAGGGTTGGGGTGAGGGGGGCTAGGACTCTCGATTGGTCTTAGCCACCCGCCTAAAGGGCGTGACGTTCGGCTCGATTACTTCTGAGCCCGGGTTGAGCCCTTGCGAAACACGGGGCCGTTCTCGGATCGAGACATAGCGCCCAAAGGGCGCGCTTTATCTCGACCTGAGTTGCGCTGTACCCCCCTCACCCCAGCCCTCTCGGCGGCTCCGCCGCCCCCAGAGGGGAGAGGGAGTCACACCGCGTTCGTTGAAAATTCATCGGCCAACACAAGCTGGTGCGAACGGGCAAAATGCAACGACGCGAATTCATGACCCTCCTTGGTGGCGCGGCGCTCGCCGTCCCGGTCATTGCGCGCGCGCAACAGCCCGCACAGCAGCCCGCGCCACAACCCGCCCAACAGCCTGCCAAAGTGTGGCGCCTCGGAATCATTGTCGGTGGAAACCGCACCGCGGCCCACGATGGCCTGCTGCAGGGGATGACTGAACTTGGGCACATCTCCGGCAAGGACTATGTAACCGACTGGCGCTTTGCCGGCGGTCGCTATACGCAATTTGGGAATTTCGCCCAGGACTTCGTGGCGCGCAAAACCGACGTAATCTTCGTCAGCACTGCGGCAGCGGTCGACGCGGTGCGGCAGGTGACGCGCACGATCCCGATCGTGATGGGCTATTCGGTCGATCCGGTGGCTTCCGGCTATGCGACGAGTCTGGCGCGGCCGGGTGGCAATACCACGGGGCTCGCAAGTTCCCCCGACGATTCCGACGCGCGGCATGTGGCGCTGCTCCGATCAATCGTGCCAAACCTTACGCGCATCGGCGTGCTCATCAATCCGGACACTTCGGATTATGCGATGATCCAGAAGAATGCGCTTGCCGAGGCCCAAAAAGCCGGCCTTGAACTTGTTTGGGCCGATGCGCGGGTACCGAACGATTTCGATACCGCCTTCGCCCAGTTCACGCGCGCACGCGCAGAGGCTGTGCGGGTGACGGACGATTTCCTGTTCTTGCAGGAGCAATACAAAGTGGCCGAACTCGCACTCAAGCATCGGTTGCCGTCGATCTTTCCCGATCGCGACTATGTGCAGGCCGGCGGGCTCATCAGCTATGGGGAGAGTTTGCGCGAATACTATCGGCGAGCCGCATCATATGTGGATCGCATCATCAAGGGGGCGCGCGCCGGCGATCTCGCGATCGAGCGGCCGGGGCGGCAGATCGCGGTCAATCGCAAGACCGCGCGCGCACTCGGACTGACGATTCCGCCGGAGATTCTCAACGTGGCGAATGAAGTTGTCGATTAGGCAGGGTCGCAATCGAATGCTAATGTGCCGTTCGGCTCTGTTCGATGCGTATTACACGAGGCACGATATGACAATACTCCGGTCTGTTCTCCGGTCTGTGGTTTTGATTGCGGCGTTCATGGCGGGTGCCTTCAGCGCCAGCGCACAGGTTTTTCCAGCCAAGCCGCTGACCATCATCGTGCCGTTCGCGGCTGGCGGTCCCTCCGATGCGATGTCGCGCATTCTCGGCGAGCGCATGAAGGCGTCGCTCGGCCAGCCCCTTATCGTTGAAAACGTGACGGGAGCGGCCGGCTCGATTGGCGTCGGGCGCGCGGTTCGTGCCGCACCCGACGGCTACACCATCAGTTTCGGCCATCTCGGCACTCATGTGGCCAATGCGGCGATCTATGCACTGCCATACGACATGCTGACCGACCTCGAACCCGTGATCCTGCTGCCAAGCAATCCGATGGTGGTCGTGAGCCGCAATTCGCTCCCCGCCAAGACCTTGCCGGAACTCATCGCATGGCTCAAAGCCAATCCCGACAAGGCCACCGCCGGCACGGCCGGCGCCGGATCCGGCTCCCACATCGCCGGCGTCTATCTGCAAAGCCTGACCGGCCTTAAAATGCAATACGTGCCCTATCGCGGAACTGCGCCGGCCTTGACGGATCTGGTAGCGGGCCAGATCGATATCATCGTCGACCAGGCATCGAACTCGATGCAACAGATAAGGTCCGGTAACATCCGCGCCTATGCGATCACGGATAACAAGCGCCTGGTTGCCGCGCCCGATATCCCGACCGTGGATGAAGCCGGACTGCAGGGCCTTCACATGATGCTGTGGGCCGGGTTTTGGGTGCCGAAAGGCACGCCCAGAGACGTGATTGGAAAACTAAACGCCGCCGTTGTCGAGGCGCTCGCCGACCCGACGGTGCGCACGCGTCTCAACGACCTTGGGCTGGAAATTCCTCCGCGCGACCAGCAGACGCCGGCAGCGCTCGGTGCCTGGCACCGGGCCGAAACCGCGAAATGGGTGCCGATCATCAAGGCGGCAGGGATCAAGCCGGAGTGATTCACCGGATGCGGCCGTCGGATTGATCAATGTCCGGGTGAGGCTTGACCGGGAATAGCCGGACCTTCGCGGAATCCATGCGCGTACAATAAATGGGTTGATCGCGCAGGCGCCGATTGCCTCGGGTGCGGTCGGGATCGCGGCCGTCGACGGTCAGAGTTACCCCATCGAGCGCCAATTGCGGAAAGCTGTCGTCGCTTCGAAACGTGCCGCCGACGATCTTGCCGTCTGCCTCGAAATCGCAATGGGATTTGTAATCCCCGCTCTGCCATTTTCTTCCCGTGGCGGAAAGATTCCCCGGCTTTTCAGGGTCCGCTTTGATTATGAGCAAAGCATTGTTGGCAAGCCAAAGCCCCGTAAATCCTTGGCGCGCCGGCTCAAGATTGGTGAGCATTGCGAGCCGTTCGTTTTGCCGCAGGAGCAATTCATTGCGCGCATTGCCGGTGTGATGGCGCTCTGTGAATTGCTTGTCCCATGCCGGAAGGAGGTTTGCATCGAATGCAACCGCATTGTCCTTGGCCCAGGCGCGCTGGTCGTCGCGCAGGAAACCAAAGGTCTTTGCTTCGAGTTTACGTTGAATGTCGCGGTAAGCTTGGGCGATTTCAACATCGCGGGCAGCGAGGTCGGGATCGCCGCAGATTTCCTCTTCGTCGGGCAATTTGGCGGTGGCACAGGAGAATGACGGAGATACCACAGCGGCCGGCAAGCCGCTGCGTGGCTCCGCTGCGGCGACCAAAAAGTAGCTTCCCGTGATCTGTTCAGGCACGCCACAAAACGAATCCATTTCGCTCGGCATCAGCACGATGCGCAATGTATTCCCTTGCAGGCGCAGCCGCAGCCGAAAGGGACTATCGGCCGGATCGCCAGCCGCGGGCGGGTCGTCGTCGACAATCCGCGTCGCCATGCCGGCAAGCCATCCATCGCGATCCGGCTTGACCTGCGCAACTGCATTGCAAGTCGTATCGTCGTCGGTTGCATCCGTCGCCTTGTTGGTGACCGTTATTCGAATTGTCCCGGAATCAAGAGCCTCAAGCTTGGCCTCGCTGAAGGTGTTGACCCATCGACCGGCCAGACCTCGGGCTGCGTTCGATGCCAGCCCTTCCAGCAGTTTCATGCGGTCCTGCATGGCCTCCAGGATCCGTTGGCGCTCCGGATCGTCAGCGCGTGTGAATTTGTTCTTGTACTTGACACCGAGCGCATCGAAGAACCAGCGCTGGTCGCGTCGCAGCAGCATGGTGGTGAGCTTGTCACCGGTCCCAAGGCGGACAAGGATATTGTCCATGGCGCGGTCGAGCCCGGCCAGTTCTCGATCGGCGCAGACCGCCGCAAACGCCTCCAGACCTGGCCGCGAACAGTCGAAGGCCGGCGCGGCGGATGCCACGACGCAGGAGCAGACCCATAGTGTGAGACAGGCGAGGATTCTTAATCCATTCATCATCAGGCTCCGGGATCATCCGCAATCTGGGGCAAAATTGCAGATAGCGCCCGCCGGGCGCCCCGCGATGTTATTGAACACAAATCACGCTCCAATGCGGCTTTCATCTATCTTGGACGCGGCAAGACCCGGCCTGGTTCAAACCTCAACGGAATTTACCTGTGCGCTTAACAACCGCTGCGGCAGTCCCGTCTGAATATGCGCGGCATCGCTTCCTAATGCCAGAGTAACTGCTAAGCTGCGGCACGTACATCATCCGGAAACACTTCCAGGCGACTATGGCGATCTCTGATTTTCCTGCCTTTCGTCGCTATGCCGGATTGCTCGACGCGGCCTGGCCGAAGCGCGCATGGATCGCCGCCATTCATCTCGTGGCCCTGGTTCACATCTACCTGACGGAATACAGCGCCTTCCGCATCGCATTGGCACTGTTCACCTGGGGCCTGCTCAATTGCTTCTGGCTCGTCGCGTTCAGGCGGCCCGCGATGGCAGCCGCGCTCTCGCTCATCATGGTCGAAGCCTTGATTGTGCTGTCGCGATTCAAGTTCGACATCCTGGAAATGAACGTGAGCTTTTTCGATTTTCTGGTTGTCGACGCCGATACGGTGTCGTTTTTGCTGAGGGCCTTCCCGGATTTACGAATGCCGGCCATCATCGCGATTTTGGTGACGCCGTTGGCGCTCATCCTGATCTGGCGACGAGATCCGTTTCGCGTCCGGCGGCGGGTTTCGGCGGTGAGCGGTTGCGTGTGTCTTGTCGCAATCGCCGGAATTGCGAGTACGACGCCGGAACAGGTGTGGGAGGCTTTCCAAGGCGTCAATCACATATCCTACTTCGCCCGCTCGGGGGTGGTTTCCGTTTCCGAACTCATGACTCACGGGTTCCTGGATTCCGATCCCGTCGCTACCGATCGGCTCAACTTTGTGCCCGGCGAAACGTGCCAGCCAGCGGGCAAGCCGCCGCACATCATCATGCTGCTCGATGAATCAAGCTTCGACATCACGGCTGCGCCCGGCATCAAGGTCCCGAAAGACTACCAGCGGCATTTCCGTTCGTTCGACGGCAAGGCGCGCTCCTTTCTCGTCGAAGGTAGCGGCGGCCCGACCTGGTACGCAGAATATAATGTGCTCACCGGACTTTCCACGCGATCATTTGGGCGATTTCAATTCAACGTCACGCGCCTTGCCGCTGGCCGGGTCGAGCGCGGCCTGCCGCAGGCGCTACGCAAATGCGGGTATAAGACGTTCAGCCTTTTTCCCTATTATGGCTCGTTCCTGAGTTCCCGCCGGTTTCAAATGACCACCGGCATTGAACGTTTTATCGATCTGAGCGAAATGGGCGCGACGGACGATCTTCAGCCTGATCGTTTTTTTTTTACGATCACGCTCTGAATCTGATCCGGCGCGAACTTGGGTCGGCACCGCTGTTCATGTTTACCTATGTGACCGTCAATCACTTTCCGTGGGATTGGGTATTTCGCCCCGATCTGACGCCGGAGTGGAAACAACCCGGCAATGATCCAAGCATTGACGAATATATTCGGCGGCAGACCATGAGCGGGCGCGACTATGCGGACTTTCTCAGGCGGCTGGCCCAAGAGTTTCCGCAGGAGTCGTTTCTGCTGGTGCGGTTC
Organism: Xanthobacteraceae bacterium; assembly: GCA_035300505.1. GTDB lineage: Bacteria > Pseudomonadota > Alphaproteobacteria > Rhizobiales > Xanthobacteraceae > VAZQ01. The sequence goes on along the minus strand of DATGVJ010000584.1, from coordinate 10,415 downwards.
GGCGACCACCAGCCTGCATTGTCTGCAAGAATTATCGATCCGTCACTCGACGAGGCCGCGCTCGCGCGACGCTTTGCGCAATCCGACCCGCGATATTTCAAGACCTATTACGCGATCGACACGATCAATTTCAAACCGGTCGATTTGTCCTCGGCGCTCGGCGTGTTGGATGCGCCTTATCTGCCGCTGGTCATCCAGGAAGCCGCCGGCCTGCCGCTTGATCCTACGTTTGCGGAGCAGAAGCGCATTTTCAAGCGGTGTGCTGGCGTGTTCTATGGCTGCGCCGGAGGAGCGGAAGCGAGGCGATTCAATCGGATGCTGATCGATGCCGGATTGATCAAGGGATTATGATCAATTCGGCATCGCGGAAGTCATTTTGGCGTGCGCTCGCATCTCTCCATCATCATTTGGTTGACATCAGCATGCGGAAAGAATCCACGAAACGGCGTATGGTCGGATTGCTGGAGCTCCCGCCAACGGCTTGGATCGAGAATACTGCATTTCCGACGAAGACAAATCGATAGTAAGCGCCATCGACGATGCCAGGCGCAACGGTAAATTCGCGCGCCGGGAAGCCGTTGATCGTGAGCGAGTTTTCATCGATCGGACTTCCAAGGACAGACAATCCCGACCGGAAGCTCTTTATGAACTCGTCGATGGAAACGTTTTTGTATGCAGCGTAACCAACTTCGAGAGAGACCTGATCGTATTCGGCCTTGGCATCGATCGACCGGATGAGGTTTTCTCTGGGCAGCCCCTTGGTTTCTTCGATTGTCGGGTTGCCGGGCATTTCAATTCGAAATCCCAGATCGTCGCGACGAAGTTCCTGCCATTGTACGGTTTGTGCTTGTGCGTCGCGAACGACGGGCGCCGAGGCGGCCGCGACCGCAATTGCGGCAGCGGCAGCGCACATAATGAAGCGGCGGCGAGCAGATTTTATTTTGTGCATTGTGGCGCTATGGGAAAGCATGGCGATCTCCTCGAACGATTGCGTTGAATTCACCGCCATTTGTTAACGCACCGAGACATGATGCGTTGTGATGGTTGTCACACAATTGCGGATTCGAGTGCGCCCTTGCAGGTCGGCGCCTGACCAAGGATATCAACGTTCGCCGGACATTGCTGCCTTCGCTCACGAAGCCGCCAAATTGTGACGGCCGTCACATCCGGCTCGGCGGCTATATGCGACCTACCACATGAGATAGCCCGCGCGGCGGGCTTGCTGTTGTGGAGGGGAGCATGTCGATCTTCAATTTCACCCAAGGCCGCCTCATGGCCCGGATATCAACCCTGGTCCTTGCTACGACGATCTGGCATGCCGATGTCGCACAGGCCGAAATCATTCCGCTTGCGGACATGCTGCATGGCACCACGATATCGGCCGCGCAATGTGCTGCCAAGCGCGACACCGTATGGGTCACCGCATTCAACCAGGGCTTTTGCCTGCGCTACTATGTTTCGACCGCGGGCGGAGACGGACGAAGGCCAATCGTACTTCTTTCTGGTGACAAACTCGGCCCGTTCAATCGCACGACCGGGTCGTTCTCACCGGCTCCCAAGGATGGCGACGTCGACACCATCAATTTGATCAAACGTGCGGATGTGGCCTCCCAGCTGGCCGGAGCGCCGGCCATCTATCTTGCGAGGATAGGAATCGACGGATCATCAGGCTTTCATGGCGTTCGCAAAACGAATCTCGAGCTTGAAGCGGTCAATGCGGCGCTCAATGCCATCAAGATCCGCTACCGACTCGACGGCTTCCATCTGGTTGGGCAGTCTGGCGGCGCCGGGCTGATCGGCAGTTTGCTGGGCATGCGCCATGACGTCGGTTGCGCCGTGCTTGGCTCCGGACCTTTGTATTGGGGCAAGATCAATCAGCCATCGGATCCTGCGCTGCAATATCCGGACCCCACGAACGCCGTTCCGGCGATCGCCCAAAATCGTTCTACACGAATCCTGGTGGTCACCGATCCGGCGGACCAACGTGTCCCGATCGAGCGGCAAAGCACATTCGTGCGCAATCTTCGCGAGGCGGGAGGCCGGGTCGAACAGTTTTTTGTGCAGTCGACCGATCCGGAACATCACGGTGTCGTAGGATTTGCGTCGGTGGCGGCTGCCGGGTGCGTGCGTGGTGCATCGGATCAGGTCATCTCATTGAAGCTTGGAGCGTACCAGCAGACAGTATTGGCGCACGCCACCTCAGTGGCGCACGCCACCCCGAGCGGAGCGACCCCAGCTGCGCCCACGACCGGACATCCGCAAAAAGTCACTACCACGCGCGGCGGGCGCATGGGCAAAGGCTGACATTCTTGAGAAAGGCCTGCTATCCGTGCGCGGCGGGCCCATGGGCAAAGACTGACATTCTTGAGAAAGGCCTGCTATCCGTTCTAAGGCTCGCCCGCGAGGGCCCCAAATCCCTTCGGCGGACGGCGGTGCTTGGTACCTGCCTCAAAGGCTGAGGCGATCTCGAACAGCACCGCCTCATCGAACGGCCGTCCGAGGAATTCCATGGCGACCGAAATCTGATCAGGCTTTGGCCCCTCCAGGCGGCTGCCGTTCGGATCGTTCGCGTCGGGCACGCGGTCATAGATTACGCGGGTGAAGCCTGCCGGCACCACGATCGCGGGCATGCCGCTCACCGGGCTCAAGTTCACCGAGAAGCTGCCGCCGCCACTACGATAGGTATCGAGATCGGTATTGAGGCTCGGCTCTCCCGTCACGAGATCGGGATCGGACATCTTCGTTCCACCCTTAAGCACACGCGGCTCGACGCGGGGATTGTACACGGCAGCGACGCGACTCGGATAGACGAGCGGCGCCGGAATGGTGGTGTAGACATAGACGAGAGCGTCGAGCTGGTTGTCCGCCATCACTTTGTAGATAATACGCTGCAGGTTCGTGATGCGCAGCGTGTGAGTGATCGCGTCCGGCGTGTCGAGCCGTTCCGACGTGGCCCCGAGCGCAAATTTCAACCAGTCGTTCTCGCCGGCAAAAGACTTCGTGTTGTAGAGATCCTCCACGCTGCGGAATTTCTTGTCGCCGCGTTCCTTGAGGTAGAGATTGAGCGCATATCTGGCTTCGATACGTGGGTTAAAGGCCGCAAGCATGCGCAGATTGACGCCACGTGCGCCGCCCGGCAGCAGTTTCGGATCGCTGGCGATCGCCGCCAGGTGATCGATCGGTTTTGTACCGACGGGGACTGCGAGCGGAAAGATCTGGGTGAAGAAGCTCGGCTCATAGGCGGTCATGATCTCGGCAATAGCGGCGGAGAAATCGACCGGATCGACCAGGGTCGCGCCGAGGCTCTTCATATCGGCGAGCGCCTCGTTGCCGATGCGGATGTTCTCGCGGTCGGCAATCGTCACCTCGACCATGAAATCACGCACAACGCCAAGCCGTTTGCCGGCGAGCGAACGGCGGTTGGTGTGATTCGAATAGACGACCGCGGGCCTGCCGTGCGCGAAGGCCGTGATGGCGTCACGCGGATCATCGCCGGTCAGCACTTCAAGCATGGCCGCGGTGTCCTCTACGGTGCGGCACATCGGGCCACCGCGGTCACGCGAGAACGTCAGCGGCACGATGCCGGCGCGGCTCACGAGCCCTTGCGTCGCGACCATGCCGACCATCGCATTGACTGAGGACGGATAGCGCACCGATCCTGTCGTATCGGTGCCGAGCCCGCATATCGCGAGGTTCGCCGCCACCGCCGCCGCTGTCCCGGCGCTGGAACCGCCGGTGATCCGCTTGGTGTCATAGGGATTGCAGGTCTGGCCGCCAAGCGTGCTGCGGCCGATGCCGGCCGGCGCATATTCGTCGAGATTGGTCTTGCCGAGCATGATCGCGCCGGCCGCGCGCAGCTTTGCCACCATGGTGGCATCCTTCGGCGGCTTGTCATTGTCATAATCGGCGATGGCGCCGGCCGTCGTGCGCATGTCGATGGTGTCGAAGTTGTCCTTGACCGCGATCGGGATGCCATGCAGCGGCCCGACGAAATTTCCAGTGCGGGCAAAATACGCGTCCTGCGCCCGCGCCGTTTCGAGGGCGTCGGGCATTTTGGGATCATTGTCGGTGGGGTCGGTCTTGGAGCGCTTGCCGCGGATGTTGAGCGTCATGTAGGCGTTCACCTGGCCGGCGTTCTCGATCGGGGTTATTTCGCCGAACATGAGGCCGGTAGCCGGATCGATTTCGCCTTTGACGCAGGTGCCGTTATAAGCCTCGATGCGCTTGAAATAGAGTTGAACGAGTTGCTCTGCAGTGATCTCTTTAGCCCTGATGGCACGGTGCACGTCGGCAATTGTCGCTTCCTCGAGGTGGAACCGCGGCGCAGAAGCGGCTTTCGTCATAAACGCGAGGTGCGCTGCAGATAGCACCGCCGCCCCGATGCTGAGCATGGAAATTGTGGAACGAAGGCTTCGCGAACGCATGGCACTTCCTCCGGAAGAATGAATTTTCCGTATGGTATAGTGCGGGCATTCCGAGTCAATTCGCATTCCGGGTAGCGGATTTGCGTTCGGAAACGTGGCGTGTCTGCCATCGCAAGGCGACGAGACGCATCAGGAGTGCGATCAAGGGCTAAATGACAAGTGTCAGCGATCCCGCCAGAGCCAAGCCCACGACGAGCATCAACCAATCACCGAAATCAAATCCCAAAAGCCGGCTTTCTCCGAACATTCTCGTGTCCTCGGTAGGTTTGCTCCAGTTCCTGACGACCTAGCATGGTTATCGCCATCTGGCTGTAGCGTGGCGGACACAGTCCATTGGGAAAATGTGATCGAGAGCCCGTGGATCGATGGGCGCCAGATGATTTTGCGGCTGATCGCGGAAACTCCGGCCGCAGCCTGCGCCGGCAACGCGTGTTGCCAAGACGCGGTAAAGATGCAAAAAATTGCACCAGTCCGGGAGACTATCCGAAGAATCCCGAATAAAATGCTCGTAAGGGAAAAAGGGAGGATGAAGCGATGGCCGTTCTCACTCGTCGTACCATGATCCGAAGCGCCGCTGCACTCGTTGCCGGCTCCGGGCTGCTGGCGCCGCCGCGGGCGCGGGCACAAATCACTCCCGGGGGAGGGCCGCTGCCGCAGGTCAAGGCGCTGGTGTTCGATACATTCGGGACCGTGGTCGATTGGCGCAACGGCGTTGCGCGCGAGGCCGAGACAATCCTTAAACCCCTCGGTTACCAGATCGACTGGCTGGCTTTCGCCGATGCCTGGCGCAAGGAATATGGCCCGGGCATGGAGGAAGTCCGCAGTGGCCGCAGGCCGTTCGTCAAACTCGATATCCTGCACCGGGAAAATCTCGATCGCGTTCTCCCGCGCTTCGGCCTGGAAAAGGTCGCCGTTCCGGTGCGCGATGAACTCAATCTCGCCTGGCACAAGCTCGACGCTTGGCCCGATGTCGGCCCGGGCTTCGCGCGACTGCACAAGCGCTTCCTGATGGCGCCCTGCTCGAATGGCAATGTCGCGCTGATGGTTGACGTGGCACGGCGCAACAATCTTCCCTGGGACACCATCCTTGGTTCCGAGGCCGGGCAAGGCTACAAGCCGCAGCCGAAGGTCTATCTCGCCACCTGCGAGGCCTTCAACCTCAAGCCTGAGCAGGTGATGATGTGCGCCGCGCATTCGGGCGATCTGTCGTCGGCGCAGAAGCTCGGGATGCGCACCGGCCATATCGGGCGGCCGGGCGAGGGCGGCCCGGGCACGGGTGAATCCGAGCCCAAGGGGCAGTTCGACGTGGTCGGCAAGAATTTCCACGATTTTGCCGACAAGCTCGGCGTCTGACATCGCGTCAAGATCGAGGCCGCCCAGTGGGGCGGCCTCGTGATGTTCAGCATCCCGAAGGAAAATGCTGCGAAGCAAATGCTCGCAAGGGGCATCACCTGTCTTGCGCCAGCGGCTTGGTAAACGCGTGCACTCGCTCGATGAAAAGCCGCGCCAGGGGGCTCGGCGATCGATTCTTCAGGGTGACGATTGCGACCGGCATGCGGGTGTCGGGCAATTCCACCGGCAAGACTCTAAGCCATGGATGTCTGCGGGGCAGTCTCAGCGAGAATCCGGGAAGCACTGAGAGAAATCTCCCGTTTGAAAGCAATTCGTTGCGCAGATTGGTTGACACGGACGAGACCGTAAGTCGCGGCGGTGCAAGCCCGCAGGCGCGAAATACGTCAGCCTGAAACATGCCGAAATTGCTATCGAGCGGCCCCAGCACCCAGGGCTCGTTCATCAAGTCGGAAAGCGCAATTTTGCGCCGCCGCGTCAACGGATTCCTGACCCCTGCGACGATAACAGAGGCGCTGCGAAAGAGGATGTCCGAACTGTGCTCTTCAGCAACCTCATGCGAGATACGTGCGAGCATGAAATCCACGTTGCGCGCCGCGAGCTGCGAATACAACGTCCCGGTATCGCCGGTGATGACATGAAAGGACATCAGCGGATGTTGCCGCACGAGACGATTGATCACCGGAGAAATGATAGCGGCCGCGAGCAGCTCGGTGGTCCCGATCCGCAACTCGCCGGCGGTGGGATCAGACAGAAAATCGATGTCGGCAACGCTTCGTCGCAATTCATCGAAGACTATAGCGCCCCGTTGGACGAGGGCGTGACCATAGGGCGTCGGCTCGACCCCCTTTCGCGAGCGGTCGAGGAGACGCACGCCGAGCGTATGTTCGAGGTCGGCGACCGCCTTCGAGATGGCGGATTGCGACATGTTGAGACGACCGACCGCCTTGCCCATGCCGCCTGCAGCGATCACGGCCATCAGGATATCGAGGTCCCGCAGTTTGATGCGGCGGCGCAGACGTTCATTCCATGGCACGCTGGTTAATCCATTCCAAAGTAGAATGACCTTATTCGATATTACGATTATTCGCTCATGATGTCTGCTGGTATTGCAGTTCCCGCTTGGCCTTCAATGTTTGAGGAAATGTCATGAAACTTCCCCGCCGACAATTTCTGCATCTGGCCGCTGGCGCTGCCACGCTCCCGGCCCTATCGCGGATAGCGGGGGCGCAAGCTTATCCGTCACGACCCGTGCGTATCGTCGTTGGATTTCCGCCGGGAGGCGGCACCGATATCGCCGCGCGGCTCATCGGACAATGGTTGTCAGAGCGGCTCGGCCAGCAATTTGTCATTGAAAACCGTCCGGGAGCGGGCAGTAACATCGCCACCGAGGCGGTGGCGCGTGCGTCGGCTGACGGCTACACACTCCTCTTGGTCAGTGCCGCACATGCGATTAACGCGACCCTCTACGACAAACTCAATTACAATTTCCTCCGTGACTTCGCGCCTGTTGCCGGAATTATCCGCGTGCCAAACGTCATGGAGGTCAATCCTTCGCTTCCAACCAAGAGCGTTTCCGAGTTCGTTGCCTATGCCAAGGCCAATCCGGGCAAAGTCAACTATGCCTCGGGCGGCAACGGGACTGCGCAACATCTCTCCGGCGAACTGTTCAAGATGATGACCGGTGTCGCCATGGTTCATGTTCCATATCGCGGTGACGCACCCGCCCTAACCGACCTTATCGGTGGACAGGTGCAGGTCATGTTCGGCTCCATTCCTCCATCAGTCGAACACATCAGGGCCGGCAAGCTGCGAGCATTGGCAGTCACCATCGCCACGCGTTCGCAGGCCCTGCCGGACATTCCGACTGTGAGCGATTTCGTCCCAGGCTATGAGGCGAGCGCCTGGTACGGCATCGGCGCGCCCAGGAATGCCCCCGCCGAGGTCGTCGACAAGCTCAACAAGGAAATCAATGCCGCTCTCGCCGACACCAGGATGAACGCGCGGCTTGCCGACCTTGGCGGCACGGCGCTTCCCGGCTCGCCCGCCGAATTCGGCAAGCTCATCGCTGACGAAACCGAGAAATGGGCGAAGGTGGTGAAATTCTCTGGTGCGAAGGCCGAGTAATCGGGGTTAAATTCAATGCTCAGCCAAACGCGCCAGCAGCTTGCCGTCGCGGGATTTGCCGAGTACGACCTCCTTGGAATGGGCCGCGAGTATTTCGTGAGCTTCCCCCTCTGTAACGCCTGCATCAATTGCAAGCCGCTCTATGGTGCGCCAGCCAAACCGGTCGCTTTGCATGGCAGCGGTCATCCGCTTGAAGATGTTTCCTTGACGTTGTGCGGCGGGGTCTTCGGTAGGTTCCGGCGGTCGCGCCGACGCTGTTGCGCTGCCGGAATGGTCGCCAACCATGATCGGAATTGTATCTTCGACGAATTGTCGCAATTCCGCCTGTTCGACCCAGGCGAAGGAACCGCCCGCGACGAGCAGGACAAGCGCGGCTGCTGCCATGAAGCGCTTGCGGCTGATCAACGGCATGCGTATCGTCCCGGCGAGGACTTTGTAGACGACGATGGGGTCGGCGATATTCTTGAATTTCTCGGCGCCCAGCGACACGTAGCTGCAGTTCAACCGATTCTTGACTTGGTCGTAAACGCTGCGTGCCACACAGATGCCCCCGGCGTCTGCCGCGGTCTGGATGCGCGCCGCGATGTTCACGCTGTCGCCGTAGTAGTCGTCGTTGTCCGTCGCGATGACATCTCCGACATTGATGCCTATGCGATACCGCAGCCGCTGCCCTTCGGCGAGGCTTGCGTTCTGCTTTCCAACCTCTTCCTGGAAGGCCAGCGCGCAACGCACGGCGTCCAGCGAACTTTTAAAGATCGCCAAGAAACCGTCGCCTACAGTCTTGAAGATTTGGCCATCGTGTTGTGTCACGATCGGCCCTGCGATTTTGGCAAGTTGCTCGGTGACCAGCGCGACCGTTCCTTCCTCGTCGCGTCCAACCATCCGGCTGTAGCCCGCAATATCGGCGGACATAATCGCGGCGAGCCGTCGCTGGCTTCGAGATGAGACGGGCGGATCCAGGGAACTCATCGTTGCATGCCTTTTGATCGAAGCGGCAACCAGCCAAACCGATCAGTCACGATTCATAATACACATAATGTCGGATGGTGACCAATTTTCTCCGCTCGACCGACGCGGCGAATAATACATCAATCGCTGGAGACATTCGCCGGATTGGGATCGCGATACCCTGCAATTGCTGTTTAGATTACGCGCGTGACCCGGTCAATGCGTGCCCACCTGGCTGCAGGTGCGAGGCCCGGTTTTTTTCATGATGGATTCGCCTGGTCCTGCCGCGCGTTCCGTGATTACAAACCAGCCCTATTGGCTGATGGCATGCTTCAGGAACTCGACCGCGCGTTGCATTGAGTCCTGCCGGGCGGCGGCGTTGGCAGCTACGCTCTGCCGCTGCCTGCCTGGGTCGTCGAAATCATGCGTTGCATCCGGATACAACATGATTCCTATGTCGGCATTTCGGATACGGCTTTTCTCCACGAGTTTGGTGCAGGTCGTGGGACTCACTTCCTCGTCCGCCGTGCCCATAAACACTTGCACCGGTGCATAGGGCAACACACCGTCCTTGAATTGCCCCATGAGTCCGCAGCCGGGATAGAATGCCAATGCGGCGTAAAATCCGGTGTCGAGCAAGCCCGGCCGGCCAGCCGGCGGTGTCGACGCCATGGTGGCAAGCGTGGCGCTCGCACCATTTGACCAGCCCTGAAGCGCGATGCGGTTTGCGATCACATCGCGGCGGGTACGCAAATAGGCAAGCGCCCCATAGGCGTCGAGTGGTCGTACAGTTACTTCGTTGAGGGTTTCGGGACGTTGGTCGTGGGTGAAACGCCCAAATCCCTGCGGATAGCCACGCGGGCCAAATCCGTCGACAAGTATGGCCAAATATCCCTGCTGCGCCCACAAGCGGCCCCACTGCTGGTGCCGTTTCGACAATGTCGAGGCGTCATATCGGCCGCCGGCAAGCGACGAGTAGGCGCCGGCGCGACCATGCATCATGACGACCGCGGGCATGCGCGATGCATGCGGCCCTTGTGGTTTGAAAACATAACCGACCAGCATCGCTTGGCCATCCGCACTTGGGAAGGTGACGCGCTCCGGGAGCGGGCCAAGAGTTGGCGCCGGACTTGGTGCCGCCACGGCACCGGCAAGCGGAGCCACGAATGTCGCGATGCAAGCGATATTCCGCAGATCTGTGAGGAGCTTTCTTCTGGTTGTCATGACGTTCTCATTTGGATTCGTGGATTTAGGTGTGAGCGACCCGATACTTCGCGTCTACCTGAGATGTCGGCGGTCGTGATGGTCAGAGTGGTTCATTGGCAGCGCTGCCAGGAGCCCTTCTGCGTCGTCCGTGCCAATTCGAAGCGCCTTTCCACTCGTCAGCGTGATTTCGATGCCTTCGCCGGGCGCGACCAGATAGATCCACGCGCGGGGTGTGTATTTCACGCCAATTCCATACCACCAGGGCAAATGGACGCGTGCGAGACTGGCGATTTCAGTCAGGCTGACGCGTTTACGCCATAGGCCAAGTCCGAAATACCAGCGTAGTTCCGTGCCGTAAAC
>DATGVJ010000583.1:0-2435 GCA_035300505.1 Xanthobacteraceae bacterium | reverse complement strand
CTCAATATCAAACCTGATGATCGCAGATCATGCGGCAATCAATGGTTTTGACTTCCGGCGATAACCTACGCATCATCGGGACTCACGGGGCGGCGCGCGATTTATTGCGAGCCGATGGCGTCAGATAAAATCGGAGGGTTCGATCGTACTGCGACACTCCATGCTGTGCTCCGCGCCTACATGGTGTAGAAAGGTCTGCTCCGCCGGCTAAAATAGTCAACAAATCGGCCCCTGAAGAGTGAACCAATGGGCATTTGATTCGATGTCAGAGGTTTCAGATATTCCTTTCGGGCGCGTGCTGGATCCGATGGAACGAATCTCGGAGACGTTGTTCGGCCTGATCATGGCTCTCACCTTCATCTGCTCCCTCGGTGTCGCAACGGCAGGCAATATCAAGATTCAAACGATGCTGATCGGTGCGCTAGGCTGCAACCTGGCCTGGGGTATCGTTGACGGCGGTCTCTATCTGTTGGCTCGCATCAACGAGCGGGGAGGCAAGATCCTGACACTGCGCGCAATACGGCAGGCGCCGGATCCTGAAACAGCGCAACGCGCCATCGCCGAGGCGTTGCCGCCGGAATTGGCGTCGATCTTGCCTCCGGAGCAACTGGAATTGCTGCGGCAAAAATTGCAGCAGTTGCCTGAGCCGTCCGGGGGTCCGAGGTTGACGAAGCGCGACTGGATCGGCGCGCTGGGTCTTTGCTTGCTGAGCTTCCTTGCGACCTTTCCGGTTGTAATCCCGTTCATATTCCTGAGCGACGCCAAACTGGCGCTGCGCGCCTCCTACGCCGTCGCCATCGTGATGCTCTTCTGCTGCGGTTACGTGTTCGGATATCATAGCGGGCTTCGGCCGTGGGCGGCGGGTCTTTCGATGGTGGCCGTTGGTAGTGCGCTGGTCGGCGTTGCAGTGGCTCTCGGAGGATAATTGACGGTGCGACAGCGAGGCGTTGCAACGGTTTGGCAGGTAAGCGGGGCTTCGATTGCTGCGTTCGTTGGTCTGTGGCTCACACCGATGACCGGCAGTTTGGCGCGTGCCGAAACCCCCGAGGTCAGCCCGGCCGGCGCGATCGGCCTTGGCAATCGCGGCTGGTCCGCTGCCGAAACCAACCACGCAACGTCTGCGAATGAACTCGAATTTAGCGCCCGCGCGGGATTTGCATCCGACTACATTTATCGCGGGACGACGCTGTCCGATCACGGGCCCGCAGCCGGGGCCGCGGTTGAAGCAAGGTTCGGCCCGCTATACGCCGGCACCACGGTGGCCACCGTCAAGCTGCCGACCCAGCCATTCGCTGAATTCACCATGGCAGCCGGCATCCGCCCGAAGATTGCAACTATCGATTTCGATTTTGGCATGACCTATTTCGCCTATCCCGGAGAAAGGCTTCCCGGCGAGACCAACGGCATCAATTATTGGGAGGCGGTTATCCGCGGCGACAGAAGCATCGGCGAGTCGATCCGCGTCGCCAGCGGCTACGCCTATTCTCCGAATGTCTCGAACACCGGCGCCTGGAGTCAATACGTGGCGGCCGGGGTGGGCTTCGACGTGCCGGGCCGCCTGCTCCCGCAGAACCTAGGCGTATCCTTCACGACTGCCGCCGGCTATTCCTGGTTCGGCAAGCAGGCTCCGCAGCTCGGCGGCTTTCCGTTGCCTGCCTATCTCAATTGGCAGGCGGGCGTGACCTTCACCCACAAGGCCTTCAACCTCGATCTGCGCTACTACGACACCAATCTGTCGAAAGAGAACTGCTTTGTCTTTACTGGCGATCCCAACGCACGGCTGGGCGGCCGCGTTGATCCCGTTACCAACCCGGCTGGCCTGGTCTCGAACTGGTGCGGCGCGACATTCGTTGCCAAGGCCTGGTTTGCGTTTAATTAGTTAGCTCGTTTACGGATGCGCGCTGGTGGCTATTCGGTATGTGGGTGCGTAAGCAAATGACCAAACGACCCCTTCAGTCATATGCGCGGCCGCTATGAATTCACGCCGACGCATTTGCCTCCAAGAGGACACCTTGCCCAATATCCAAAGCCTGGCCCTTTGCGCCCGGGCCGCGAGTGAGAAATAGCAACCGATCGGCCCAATGTCCGTTGTGGGGTCCAGGCTGTATGAAAACGCCATCAATGATACGATTCCTCTGTGATTTGGCCGAAGGATTCGTTGACGCGCTTTGTCGTTGGCTATGACCGCAGTCATAGCACTTCCCGAGCGGTTACGCCATGAAGCCGATGCCAGCGAAGCCGCCGAGGAGCAGCATCGCCCATTCTCTTCGCTTTCGTAGCGTAGCTTGCCTTCCGTCAAGAAGCGCTTGCCCATGAAAGCGCCAGGACGACGCCGAAAGGAAAAGGAGGTCGACCCTTGATGTAGATCAATGCGTCCCGCATGCGACGGACTAACGTTGCCAGAGAAGCACTTTACCGAGCGATCATAATGGGAG
>DATGVJ010000582.1:0-19492 GCA_035300505.1 Xanthobacteraceae bacterium | reverse complement strand
CAGTGCAGGCCTCTTACGGCGACACTGCGCAGGTATTCCGATGGCTTGGACAGCATTGCTGCTCGCGGGCGCATGCGAAATCATTTGGGCTCTCGGCCTGAAATATTCGGAAGGGTTCTCGCGCTTCTGGCCGAGCCTCGTTGTGATCGTTGCGATCGCCCTGAGCTTTGCGCTTCTTAGCGTCTCGTTGCAGTCGATCCCATTCGGTACAGCCTATGCGGTCTGGACCGGCATCGGAGCTGCAGGCGCGGTGATGGCGGGATTTCTATTGTTCGGAGAGTCCGCCGATCCCGCCCGCGTCGCCTGCCTATTCTTGATCGTCGCCGGCACGATCGGCCTCCACTTCGCAACACCCACTTGAGGCTGTTGCAGAGAGACGCTCCCGCGTCATCGAACCGCAATAAGAATCGTCTATTGCCACTCCCATGAATGTGGCAACAGCGCCAAGATTGACCAGATCGACGGGCGAACCCGAACGGGTGAGGACCATATTTCTATCCGATATTCATCTCGGCGCGCGGGGCTGCCAGGCGGACAAGCTGCTCGACTTTCTTCGCCAATACGATGCCGACGTCATCTATCTTGTCGGAGATATCATCGACGGCTGGCAGCTCAAATCAGGCTGGTACTGGCCTCAGTCGCATAACGACGTTGTACAGAAGCTGTTGCGTAAAAGCCGCAAAGGTGCACGAATAGTCTACGTGCCCGGGAATCACGACGAGTTCCTCCGTGACTTCTATGGCACGCATTTCGGCGGCATCGATGTCGTTGAAGATATCGTGCACCGTACTGCGGATGGCCGACATTACTTGATCATTCACGGTGACTTGTTCGATGTCGTCATTCGTCACGCGCGCTGGGTAGCCTTGCTGGGTGACAAGGCATACGATATTGCCATATTTCTCAATACGCATTTCAATTCGATTCGGCGATTGATCGGTCTGCCCTATTGGTCCCTCTCGCAATGGTTGAAGCTGAAGGTCAAGAATGCCGTCAATTTCATTGGCGAGTACGAACGTGCCTTGGCTGCCGAAGCCCGGCGTCGTAATGTTGACGGCGTGATTTGCGGTCATATTCATCACGCGACAATTCGAAGCGAGAGCGGCCTCATTTACGTGAATTGCGGCGACTGGGTCGAAAGTTGTACCGCGGTCGTCGAGCATTTCGACGGCCGGCTTGAAGTCATCGAATGGATCAAACAGACGAATATGAATTCCGGCAATATGATGGGCGCTCCACTGCCAATACCTGCAGCCGGCGACACCAGGCACTCCCAAATTGCATATCCTCGTGACCTTGCAGGCTAACGCTACACTGGTGACGATGGCAGCCACATCAGCGGCTGGCCAACCCGGACCGACCGGCCTTCGCCCACATCTTCGTGGAGCTTGAAACCATCGGGCACAAGCACGACGATGGTCGATCCATGCTGAAACCAGCCCATCTCATCCCCCTTTTTGAATTCAGCGTTACAGGCGAAATCATTGGGCCCGCGATACTGCAAGTTGAGATCCGTCTTGAGGCAATGCAGCCGGATGCTGGCAACCAATATGGCCGCAACCGGCACAAGCGTAATCATGTGACCTGTATCGGCCAGTTTGGTCCGTAACAACGCCCGTTCGTTCTTGCAGAACAGCTTTTCGACTCGGCGCAGCGCGATCGGGTTGACGTTCCAGGTGTCGCCCGAAATGTACGTCACCCGTTCCATGCGGCAGTCATGCGGTGCGTGGAAACGGTGGTACATGCTGGAGGTCAATCGCAGGGTCACATAGCGCCCATTGCGGTGAGCCTCGACCAATTGGGGATCGCAAAGCAACTCTTCGAGTCTGTAGGGAAATCCCTTGATCTGAAAGAGTTCAGTCCCGGAAATCGTCCCGCAAGCTCCAATGATTGCGTCACAGGGGCTGACGAAAATGTTGGGATTGTGATCGATCGGTCGCGCCCCTTGGAGCAGCTCCCTGATAAAGCAATCGTGCATACTCTTGAACTTCGTCTTCTTGGCCTCACTGAGGTCGAGACCGGAAAACATGCGCCACAGTCCAATCGATACGTCTCGGACCAAAGGCTGTTCGATGCGGCTGAACCAGCCAATGAACTGGGTGGTCAGCCGGCGTGGAATTCTGTTGGTGAGCAAGAAGTTGATGTCCTCCTGCTCTAATATCCTTAGGACTTGTTCCCGAAGTGTCATGGATCTGTCAGGTTTCTCGGCTAATTGCTGATTCGATGGAATGGGATTTCACTACTCTGGCCTTTTATGGCATTGGGGCCGCCGCACTGACGGCATCGTTTGCCAAAGTACAGCAGCGCTTGGCGCTGTCGCGAGCGAAGCACCAGTCGCTGACCGGTCATTCCCGGATGGCGCGGAGAATTGCCAGGCTGGTTCCATTTTACGAGTTTGATGATCAGACCTTCTTCTCGTCCGATGATGCGCCGGATGATATCGCGGCTCGCCGGCGCACAGGCTTCATGCGGCTCGCGGCCCTTTATGAGACGCGCTTTGCAGAAACCGTTCGGCGTACGACCGAGGTCGTCGACGGGATATCGGATCTCCAGTTCACCGACCTCTATCGTGTGCCGTTCCAGTATGGCCGTTTGGTCCAGGCACACTTGCGATCGGGAACATTCCTGCAATCCTCGTCCGGCGTAACGGTTACCGACCTGGACGGCAATCGATTTTACGATCTCACAGGATCGTATGGAGTGAACCTGCTTGGATATGACTTCTACAAGAGGACCATCGCGGAAGGATTCGACAGTGTCAGCGATCTTGGGCCGGTGCTCGGGGCGTACCATCCCGTAATCACCTACAATGTGCAGCGCTTGCGGGAAATCTCGGGCCTTGACGAAGTATCGTTCCATATGTCCGGCACCGAAGCCGTGATGCAGGCCGTGCGCCTCGCGCGCTATCATACGCGCCGATCGCACCTGGTGCGCTTTTGCGGCGCGTATCATGGCTGGTGGGGTGACGTGCAGCCTGGCGTCGGCAACCCCACGCCATCCCACGAAACTTATACGCTGAAGGACATGTCGCAAGACTCGTTGCGCGTTCTGAGAAGCCGGAACGACATAGCGTGTGTATTGGTCAATCCGTTGCAGGCGCTGCATCCCAACGGTGCCGCCCCCTCCGATTCCGCCCTGGTCGATTCGTCTCGACACGCGCATTTCGACAGGGACGCATACGCGGCCTGGCTCAGGGAACTGCGAACGGTTTGCACGGAGCGCAACATCATCCTGATCTTTGACGAAGTGTTCGTCGGATTTCGACTGGCGCTCCGGGGAGCACAGGAATATTTCGGCGTCAAAGCCGATATGGTGACTTACGGCAAGACACTCGGCGGAGGTCTGCCGATTGGCGTGGTCTGTGGACGCAAGCACTTGATGAAGCGCTACCACGATAGCCGGCCCGTTGATGTTTGCTTTGCCCGCGGCACTTTCAATTCGCACCCTTACGTAATGGGCGCAATGCAGGCTTTCCTGCGCCACCTTGAAACGCCGGAAGGGCGCGATCTTTATCGCGACATCGACGAGACGTGGAACCGGAGGGCAATGAACCTCAATGACCGCCTGCGTGCCGAGGGATTGCCGGTGCAAGTTGCAAATATGTCCTCGATATGGACGGTTCTCTACACGAAGCCTTCCCGCTACAATTGGATGCTGCAATATTATCTTCGTGCAGCGGGCCTCGCTTTGAGTTGGATCGGAACCGGCCGCCTGATCTTCAGCCTCAATTATAGCGAGGATGATTTCTCCGCGGTCGCCGACCGGTTTGTCGCAGCCGCCAAGGCGATGGCCGATGATTCCTGGTGGTGGCACAGCCCGATACATACCAACAAGGCCATCAAACGCAGGATGCTTAAAGAGATTGTTGCGGCCCGGCTTTCGCACAAACGAGCGAACTGAAGAAGTCCCGATAAAATCAGCCACTTCAGCGGACGCTGACTGCATTTCCATCCTGCAAGTCATGACCTGGGTCGATCAGTTCGCCTCGCAACAGGAACAAGGGCGCCTTGTAGTAAAGCTTGATGTCGTGGAACGGATCGGTAATGATTTTCGTGACCCATACCAAGCCGGTCTGTACATCCTGGATGAAGAATAATTGAACCATCCGGAACATCAGTCCACCTAATGCGACCACGAGCCAGATGTTCGCAACATTCGACACGACCTGCCAAATGTCGGCTGGCGTCTCGAAGATTCCAAAATATGTAGGATCGAAGAAAAGCGGTAATGGGGAGATGGCCCATATCGCCATCAGCACGATCTTCCGCTGCAAATTATATCCGACCTTGATCTCTTCCTTATGCTCGTGCGTTGCCTGGTTGATTTCGTCATAATTCTTGGGCTCGAAGAAAAAGTGCCCTGCCTGCCGGGTTGTCATTGATACGACCCAACCGAGAACCGCCGCGATTGCTGGGTTCTTGAACATCATGATGTACGCGATCACAAAGCTGATCGCGCTCACGAGGTGGAGCGACTGGTTGATACGGCTATGATGATAGTAGCGATGGTCATCCCAGCGTTGGACCCGGAGCTGCTCCAGAAAGCTTTCGATACGGCTCATGTTGCTTCTCATGTTTGTCTACGTGTGCATTTTGTTGAGGGTTCGCAGGAAAGGAAAGGGAAGGGAAGGTTGCCTGGAACTCCACGGCGCCGGAGATCAGCCAACGTTACGGGTCGACTTCAGGGATCCATTGGCAACGCCCAATGTGCCAACGTCCAACGCATCCGCCTTGGCGAAGCGAATGAGCGAAAAGTGTCCGAATGGGGGTATCGGCCGCCGCTCGACAAGAACAATGTCACTATTCCTTCGCAACCACGTATCGTAACGCTGCCATGAGAAATCCGACCGCCAGCCCAATTTGCACGCGGCCGGAGAAAACCAGCGCTCAAAAGTAAGGCGGATGCCGGCTTCCGCTCCGACGCGGCTGATCAGGACAATCTCGCCTCCGGGCTTAAGAACACGCGCAAATTCATCGAGCGTCGCCTCGGGATTTGGGACTGTTGTCACCACATGCTGCGCCACGACAACATCGAACGAGGCATCAGGGAAGTTCATTTTCTCCGCGTCCATCTCCCACAGGCCCTCTACATTCTTGAGCCTGAGTTCGGTTACTTTTTCCTGCGCTTTTCGCAACATCGGTGCCGAAATATCGATGCCACATATGACACTGTTGCGCGAATATTCGGGAAGGGACATGCCCGTTCCGACGCCGACTTCGAGGATGCGTCCGCCAATCCGCTCCGCCGCCGCGACTGCCGCCTGCCGTCCCGTTTCGAAAACTGCACGGAAGACAAAATCATAAAACGGAGCCCATCGCGCATAGGCTCTGTGAACGGTGTCGATGTCGAGGTCGACGCGGGTAGCTGCGGTCATGAGATAGTCCTTCTGGTATTTATCAAGAGCATCGGGTGTACGCTTGTTACCCTTGGGCTGGAGCCGCAATTGCGATTGCGGGTTTGGCTTGCGGCGCGCTCCGCGAGGCTACTTTCTGCATATGGCCTATGAACTGGCGTGCACTCGTATCCCAGGACCGATTCAGCGCGAAGTCGCGACACGCTTCGCGCGACATCGCAAGCGCATTGAGGCACGCGATGCGAAGGTCCTCGTTCAAAGAGCCGATCGGGTGCGAACCCACGACGTCCTTCGGACCGGTGACCGGAAATGCCGCGACCGGGACACCGCAAGCCAGCGCTTCGAGCTGGACGACGCCAAAGGTGTCGGTACGGCTTGGAAACACGAATACATCCGCCGCCGCAAGATAAGCCGCGAGGGTATCATGTTCCATCAGTCCAAGAAACTTTGCATCGGGAAATTGTCGCCGCAGTTCCTGTTCCTGCGGTCCCGCACCGATGACAACTTTCGTTCCTGGTAAATCGAGTCCAAGAAAGGCCTCAAGATTCTTTTCAACCGCGATACGTCCGACGTTCATGAAAATCGGCTTCGGAAAGTCGAGCGTGACGGAGCGATCGGGCCGGAACAACTCCGTGTCGACACCTCGTGTCCACATGCCTAGATTGCCAAATCCACGCTGGCCGAGTTCGGCCATCAGCGATGGCGTTGCCACCATCGTTACCGCCGCGGCGGCATGGAATCGCCGCAGGACGGCATAAACCCATTGCTCCGGTATAGGACAGCGGGCGCTGATATATTCAGGAAACCTGGTGGTATAGCTGGTGGTGAATGGGCGACGGTGCCTGATGCAATAGGCGCGAACCGCATGACCAATCGTCCCCTCGGTTGCTATGTGGATGGCATCGGGCGCGCAGGATTCGATGCGTCGCGCGATTTCGCGCCGGCTCGGCAAGGCAAGCCGCAGCCCCGGATAAGTAGGCAACGGCAGGGATGGAAAGCCCTCCGGTGAAAGAAAGTCGACGTCGACACCCAAGCTGCGGATGCTACGTGCCAGAGATGATAGAGTGCGGACGACACCATTGACCTGCGGCCGCCATGCGTCCGTCGCAATTAAAATTCGCATAGTGATGCCTACACCCGTGGGCTCACCACAGGTGCCCCCGTCTACGATTCGATATCTGCAACATCGCTCACGGATATCTCAATCATGTGACGAAGCATTCATTGCGTTGTTAGATTGCGGAAAATTCATCGTCATAAATCGTGTGCCGCCAACGACCGACGCGGAATTGAAAATGTGAGCGAGAATTTCGTTTTATCTAGAAAATCAAAAAAGGGCCTCGAACCGTGAGGTTCGAGGCCCAGGACACGCCCGCTCGGGAAGGTTGGGGGATCAGAGCGGGCGCCACTCAACGGCGCATGACAGGAGAGCTTTCGCCACGCAAACCCACGACACAACGACACGCAACGGTAACACTTTTAGAACGCGAACTAGAGCGGGCGCGCCACTCCACAAGGAGATTCAGGTTAGAACGCAAACTGGGTGCGGAGCGCTACGGCGTCGAACTTGGCGCCGACATCGGAAGGATTTTTTACTGTATCCGTCTTATCGATCTTCCCATGCAGGTAGTCGAGCATGAACCGCATGTTGCGATTGACGTACCAGTTCAGGCCGACTGTAGTGACCTGTTGCTTGCCGCCGGGTTGGCCGCCACCGAGGGCGCCGCCGCCCGCACCCGAAAAATTCGGCAAGTGGTCATTGAGGTTCATGTAGCTGTAACGGCCGGCAATTTCCCACGCGCCCCAGCCGCCGCCTTTCAGGGAGAACGGATCCTTCGGCACCACGCCGTTGAAAGCTGCTTGGGGGTTATTATAGGTGCGGGATTCACCAGTGATCACCCAGCTCGCTTGCGCGTAGCCGCCCTCGAACCGCGCCGAAGGGTTGAAGAACCGGTCGACATTGAACCAGAAATACTCACCTTGGAAGAACACCGGTCCGACGCTTGCTGCGCCCTCGACGTTATAAACCTGAGCGTGGCGGACGTCAGTGAGGCCACCCGTCGACAAGATCGTGAACGACGGGTCGATACGAATTTCCGGGCGGTCGCTGAAGGTCAGGGGGTGGGTGCCCGCGACACGGTCGTAAATGGACTTGAACAAGGCTTCGGCACCACCGCCGACGTGGACAGTAACGAGCTTGTCGTTGCTCGTCCAGTGAAGCGCTCCGCGGGCATAACCGCCCCATTGTTCTGTCGCGGACGGAGTCTGTTTCGCCGAGGAGCTGCCAGTGCCGTTGTGGACCGCACCGGTAACTGGCCCGGTCGCATAGGCGCCCAACCACAGCCAATCGCTCCAGTAGCGCGCGCCGGCCTGCGAGCGGAAGTCGCCGGCCGCGATATTGGAGGCGATCACCTGCGCCGAAGCGCGTTCCAGAAACATGATGTCATTCGAACTGGTCGCTTCATCGAGGCTCCAGAACGAATCCATGTAGCCCACCTCGAGGGCGGTCCCCCAGGAACTCACCGGTGCGGGCGGAGGCGCACCCTTGTAGGGCATCGCCGGCCTCGGAACGTCGACTGTCCCCTTGATTCCCTGGTAGCTCACAAAGGCACTCTGGATCGTAGAGATAATGCCGCCCGGCAGCAAACCGATTTTGCCCGTGTCTGTGGCGATGGTTCCGCCATGTCCGTCGGACGTGCCGCCGGAGTCGAGGACAAGACCGTAGTTCCAATCCCCCATGAAGGTCCCGAGCACGCCGAAGCGGGCGCGGCGGGCGTTTACGCCGTCGTCGACGTGCTGGATCGAATTACCCGTATTCGGACGGTAGTCGTAGCCGCCGACATCGAAATGCAGGCGGGCTGTGAGACCGACGCAATTCTGGCCATCGATCGTGCAGATCGAGGGGCGATTGCCGGGTGACATTTTGGCCACTCCGCTCGGCGGGGGCGGGAGCGGGTTCTTCACCGCAGGCGGGGCTGCCGCATAAGCCTTTTCAGCTGTCTTTTCGGCGTTGTTCACCTTGCTTTTCACAGCGCGGAGTTCTTGCTGGAGCGCATTGATCTGCGCTTCCATCGCGTCGATCTTGTCGTGCGATACGCTTGTCTGGGCGAGCGCCGGACCAACCGATATGATTGCGGCGACGCTTGCAGCACAAAGAAGTTGAAATTTCTGACTAGACATTTAGTTCCCCTGTTGCCCTAGCCGCTCCCCCATTCAGACAAGAGCAAGCCGTTCCCGAAAACATGTGGTTTTCAGGTTGTTACGATGATCTGCTTCGTGCGATCTTCCGGTCAGCCGACCTGATCACGCCGCCAGCCGTGCCTCTCGCTATTGCGATCATCACGCGAGGTGAAACCTAGGAGGCCTCGTTAACAGGTTTGCGACGAAACGATGACGACTCACATGGTAAGAATTATTGCTGTTGGGTGTTGTATTGGAGCAACAGATCGTGTCTTGCGAAGTGACAACGGAGAGGAAGCGCGCTTGACTTAGAGTGTATGAGGTCGGAAGGGCGCGCATCGATCCTGTTTGTGACACATTTATGACAACCACATGCTGCCGCCCGCAGCTTTGCGCCGACAACACCAACAGCTATTCTGGAAGCCAACACGAGAAGCAATGACTTCCGAAATTCTTCAATGGAGGCTCTCACGCCTACCTACCCATCGACAATTCCACAGGCGATCAACCGTAAGAAGGTGCGCGCCCTGCTCGTTGGAGACCGTATCGAAACGGCGGGCCTTGAGCGGAGCGACGTGCTGTCCACGGCGCCGCTCGCATTTCGAGTCGGACAGGACGGCGTCGCTGCCGTGTTTCGCTACGGCGTTGTCGTCCTGTTTGGCTTATCCGTCCTGGAAGAGGACGAGGTCCTCCGTGGCCTGACGAGTCGCATTGTTCGGCCATTCTCGACCATCGACGACGAACACGCGGTGATTGAGGCGTCGGCGGACAAAGACGAGCAAATCTTGCCTGGCGGTCCGATCTCCGTGAAGGCAATCACGCCCGAGCATATGATTGTGGTGGCTGACGCGCTTGCCAAGAGTGTCGTCCTGGCGCGTTACGAGCGCGAGGTGGCGGCCGTCGTCGAGGTCGTCGAACCGCTTTCCCGCGCGCTCGCCGAGAAAGGCAACACCCCCGGCGGCCGCCGCGCGATCTTCAAGCATATTGGCAATGCGCTCCTGATCCAGCATCGGGTCTCCGGACGCGTTGCAGTCGCGGAAAAGCCGGACGTCGTATGGGACCGCGCCGACTTGGAACGGCTCTATGCGCGCCTTGAGGACGAGTATGAACTTACGGAACGTGCCGAGGCACTCGAGCGCAAACTGAGCGTGATCTCGAAGACGGCCGAGGTGCTCACCGATATGATCGATACGAAACGCTCGCTGCGGCTTGAATTCATTATTGTCCTGTTGATTCTTTTCGAGATAATGATCACTTCCTATCAGCTGTTGACGCGATAAAGGACTTGACGCCATGGACACCATGCCAACTGCCGATCTCGCCAAAAGCGATCAACCGGCCTTGGCGCCGGAGCCGATTGCCCTGAAGAGCCAACCCGAGCGCTTCGTCAATCGAGAGTTGTCCTGGCTCCATTTTAACCGTCGTGTTCTCGAGGAAGCTGAGAACGCCGCACATCCGCTGCTCGAGCGGCTTCGTTTTCTTTCGATCTCGGCCAATAACCTTGACGAATTCTTTATGGTGCGGGTTGCCGGCCTGCGAGGACAATTGGGCGCGGGCGTCACGACCAAGAGTCCCGACGGGCTCACGCCTGGAGAACAGCTGATACGAATCGCGGAAGCCGTCTCGATTCTGGCCAACGACCAGCAGTCGAGGTGGCGTCAGATCCGCGAGGAATTGGCCGAGCAACGCGTTGTCATCGTCGAGCAGAACGGGCTTACGAAAAAGGAGCGGACCTGGCTGGAGGACTATTTCCTGCGTCAGGTATTTGCTTTGCTGACGCCGCTTGCCATCGATCCTGCCCATCCGTTTCCGTTCATTCCCAATCTTGGTTTCACGGTTGCGCTGCAGCTGGAACGTTCCGGCGACGGCAGGAGCATGAATGCCCTGATCCGCATCCCAGGCCGCATCGATCGTTTCGCTCTGCTGCCCGATTCGCCTGACGGCAGCTGTCGACTCGTTTCACTTGAAAATACGATCGGCCTCTTCATCGGCAAGCTGTTTCCGGGTTACGTCGTAAAAGGTCAGGGCTCTTTTCGCGTTATCCGCGATTCCGAGGTCGAAATCGAAGAGGAAGCCGAAGACCTTGTTCGGCAGTTCGAGACGGTCCTTAAGCGACGACGGCGCGGCATCGTAATCCGCCTGGAGATCGATGAGGCAATGCCCGTTGAGCTTCGGCAATTCGTTCAAAGCGCCTTGGTGGTCACGGACGAGGTCGTCTTTCAAGTGAGTGGGATGCTTGCCCTTAATGAACTCTCGCAACTTGTGGCGATTGATCGTCAAGACCTCAAGTTTGTTCCGTTCAATCCGCGGTTCCCTGAGCGTATCCGCGATTTCGGCGGCGACTGCTTCGCGGGCATCCGCCAGAAGGATTTGATCGTTCACCATCCTTATGAATCCTTCGACGTCGTGGTCCAGTTTCTCAATCAGGCCGCACGCGATCCTAATGTTGTCTCCATCAAGCAGACGCTTTACAGGACGTCGCCTGATAGTCCCATCGTTAAGGCGCTTGCCGAGGCCGCCGAAGCCGGCAAAACCGTAACGGCGCTCGTCGAACTCAAAGCGCGGTTCGACGAAGAAGCCAATATCCGCTGGTCACGCGACCTCGAGCGCGCCGGTGTGCAAGTCGTCTTCGGCTTCATTGAACTCAAGACACACGGCAAGCTCTCGCTTGTCACCCGCCGCGAAGGCGCGGCGCTCGCGTCCTACATTCATGTCGGAACCGGAAACTATCACCCCGTGACCGCGCGCATCTATACGGATCTTTCGTACTTCACCTCGGACCCCGTGATTGCGCGCGAGGTGGCCTGCATTTTCAATTACATGACCGGATATGCGGAGCCGACGGGGCTCGAAAAACTGGCGGTATCGCCGCTTACACTTCGAAAACGCATCTACGAACATATCGATCAGGAAATTGCATTCGCCCGCAGCGGCAAGCCGGCTGCGATCTGGATGAAGGACAATGCCATGGTCGATCCCGGCATTATCGATGCGCTCTACCAAGCCTCCAGTGCCGGCGTGCAGATTGATCTTGTGGTGCGCGGCATCTGTTGCCTTCGACCCGGCATACCGGGATTGTCGGAAAATATCCGTGTCAAGTCGATCGTGGGTCGCTTTCTTGAGCACAGCCGCATATACTGCTTCGGCTCGGGCTACGGTCTGCCGAGCCCGAAGGCTGCGGTTTACATTTCCTCTGCCGATATGATGCCTCGCAACCTGGATCGCCGGGTCGAAATCCTCTGCCCGATACTCAATCCAACCGTACATGAGCAAGTTCTTGGCCAGATCATGGTTGCCAATTTCAAAGACAATGAACAGAGCTGGAAGGTATTGCCTGATGGTACGTCGTGTCGCATAACAGCAGCCGCGGGCGAGAAGCCCTTCAACGCCCACAACTATTTCATGACCAATCCGAGCTTGTCCGGCCGTGGTAAATCGCTCAAGAAATCGCCGCCGCGAAGTTTCATCCGCCGGCTCGACCGCAGCTAAGCAACACCGCCGGCGAGCCGCCGGAGCGCAGGGACGGCTCGACAATGGGCCGCCGGTTGCCGTGATCGACATCGGCTCGAACTCGGTACGCCTGGTCGTGTATGAAGGCCTGACCCGAAGTCCGACACCCATTTTCAATGAAAAGGTATTGTGCGGCCTCGGGCGCAAGGTCCAATCGACCGGCCTGCTTGCAGCCGATGCCGTAGACCGGGCACTGACGGCCCTTCGCCGGTTTCGCGCGCTTTGCGATCGCATAGAGGTTCCGCAAACCTACGCGATCGCGACTGCGGCTTGCCGGGATGCCCGCAATGGCCAGGATTTCATAGGCCGGGCCGAAAGCATTTGCGGTACGACCATTGAAGTCATCTCCGGAAAGCGAGAGGCGGAGCTCGCCGCTCTCGGCGTCGTTTCGGGCTTTCACCGGCCCGACGGAATTGTTGGCGATCTCGGCGGCGGGTCTTTGGAACTTACCGACGTCCATCACCACCGTCTCGGACGCGGTCTGACGTTCCCGCTCGGCGGCCTTGCGCTCCAAGACATATCCTCCAATTCGATCAAAAAGGCCCAGAAGGTTGTCGGCAAGGCCTTGGATGAGGCACATTTGCTCTCCGGCGGCAAAGGCCGCAGCTTCTACGCAATCGGAGGGACATGGCGATCATTCGCGCGACTCCACATGTGGCAAAAGGGCTATCCGCTGCACGTCATGCATGGCTATGTGATTCCGGCCAAGGAAGCCCAGGAATTTGCTTCCCTTGTCCACCGGGTCGATCCATCGACGCTGTCGCAAATCGAAGTCGTCGCCAACGCAAGACGCCCCCTGTTGCCCTACGCTGCACTTGTGCTCGACCGGCTTATTGCGACTGCGCGCCCCAAGGACATCGTTTTTTCCGCGCTCGGCGTGCGTGAAGGATTGCTTTACACCATGCTCGACGCCAAGGAACGCCAGGAGGATCCGCTGATTGCGGCGGCAAGCGAACTCAACTTGTTGCGTTCGCGCTCCCCCCTGCACGGCCACGAATTGATCGAGTGGGCGGATCGGTTCATGGCCGACTCCGGATTGATTGAGACCGCTGATGAAAAGCGCCTTCGGCATGCGGCTTGCTTGTTGGCGGACATCGGATGGCGGGCGCACCCCGACTATCGGGGCGAACAATCTCTAAACATCATTGCCAATGCGGCATTCGTCGGCGTTGACCATCCGGGTCGAACGTTTCTGTCGCTTGCGGTGTTCTTCCGCCACGTCGGACTGATCGAAGAAGAATTGTCGCCGCGCTTGCGGGAATTGGCTTCAGCGCGCACGCTCGATCGAGCAAGGGTGCTAGGCGTGGCGCTCCGTGTCGCCTATCTGATTTCTGCATCAACGCCGGGAGTACTTCCGAAAACGCCGATGACGGTTGAACGCGGGCGTCTCGTGCTTCGCTTTGCCCGTGGGCTTCAAGACCTTGCCGGCGACCGCGTCTTTGCAAGGTTACGCCAGCTCGCCAGGCTGATCGGTCGGGAACCGGTGATGGAAACGAAATAGGCCGTCTCGGGTTGACCTATTCATTGCTCCACATCGTAGGCGAGCCGCGAACCAGCTTGAGCCGCCCGGCACTCGTCAACTGAAAAAATCCTTCCGATGTCTCCGAGAGCAAGTCTTCTGCGATCAATTGCTCCGCAATATCTTCGTCTCTTGTAAAACCTATCATCAAGACTTCCCGGAGAGCCACCAGTTCCCGTTGCAATGGTACCTCTGCTCTTAGCACTGGAAATCCTCCTTTTCACCCTGTCACCACCTCATAGCAGCGTTGTGTGACAGGCAAACGAAGCAGCCCCGTTACCGGTGGGCCTGCTGCAAACCCTTCTTTATCCTTGCGGTTTCGAGCCATTCGGAAATCAACATCGCGGCCCCGAGAACGAACGGACCTATGAGTATGAGATTGTAGCGCGTCGTATGATTCGCAACTAGAGCATGTAATCCGAGCATGCATGTCGCTGGAACCGAGTACAACAAATACATCAAGATCCCGTCCCGGACGGCTCTTATGCAACTCCAAGCAAATAACGGTACAAGCGCCAAACCAGCCAGCCATCCCGCCCACATCCCGCACCACGCCAATGGAATGCTGACCAGGACATGCTGGAAACCATGGGCGAGAGCCTCCCTGGCCACGATTTCCCCGATGACCGGGTCAAGTCTCTTGTGAAGTGCAATCAATTCTTCGCGATGGGCACGACCAGTGTGAAAAAAACTTCCAGCGGTGTGGAACACGAACCGATGCATCGAATCGGTACCGTACACGAGATCGAATGCCAATTCTCCAATACCGGGCGTGCAGTAAGGAAATGCCAGCGCGAACTCGCGCAGCGTCATGTCGTTATAGGCAAATCGCTCAATCAGTGTGGCGGCGCCGTACTCTTCCGTCAGTCCAAACTTGCCGACCGATGCGAAATTGCGCGTGGCCCAGGTCCCCGCAACGGCACAAAACGCGAGTGCGAAGACAGCTGCCACTGTGGCGGCAAATCTTAGGCGCGATCCGTTCAGCCAGCGGGAACGAACCACAATCATGACGGCGATCACCGGAACGAGGATCAGGAAGGATGGCCGCGTCAAACACAACACGCCAAGCAAACCGCCGGCATGAGCAAAATGCCGGGAGCGGCACGTCGTCCATGCAAGGAGAAGCCAATATGCAAAAACGCTGAAGACCGAAAATGTCACGCTCTCGGTCATTACGTATGAAAATATTTCGGACTCGAGTGCGAGACTTACCGTAGCCAATGCGCCCGCAATCCAAAATACGAACCTGCCCGGAACGATCAATCTTGCCGAAAGAGCAATCATGACGACGCCGAGCGCCAGGAGGAACGCATGCAGGATGCGCATTGGCCTCGCGTACGGGTCGCACGTCGACGCATCTCTGTGATTGTGGATTGATTCGATGCTGCACGACACCGCTCGCGCGAAGCGGTCATCGACTTTCATGCCCAACAAAACGAGCATCGGGTAGACGGGACCGAAAAACATGCCGGGCGGCGGCACCGATACGACACTGTCGACATCGTCAAGGGTCCCGTTACTGAATACGCCGTATCGGTCCATGTCATACGCAATCGTCGTGTAGAATCGTTGGTCGAAATCGGAGAGTTCGACGGCTTCCCGACTGAGAATCGCCGCTGCCAGCACGGCGAATGCAATTGTCATGAGGCAAAAGCCCTGGGCCAACGGCGGCACACATCTTGGCCACATGGAGCGCGTTTGGGTCACGTAGGATCGCTCTACCATCGTGCTCATGCATTCCGCCCGCGGCGAAGCCGCCGTAAAGGCGATACTCCGAACTGTTTGGAGTACCGCCTTTACGGCGGCTTCGCCGCGGGCGACCTTTTCTTTTCGGTTACGGGACCGCAATCGAGATACAGTTAGCTGAAACATACTTGATCTTTGTTGTTTGGCGGATTAGGTCGGAAGCACGGAGTCTTAGTTTTGCACCAACATTCGTCGAACGTCGTAATAATCGGGACCAGCGTCCAACGTTCGCCGCAACCGGGATGAGTGGACCCTTGAAGATAGAATCCAAAATTTCAGTCCGTTCTTGCCCTGCATGCGCTGAAACTTCTGACCATGCATTTCGATTCAGAGTCAACGGTTGCGACATCTGGCAATGCCGCAGCTGCAGACTTGCACGCGCCGACACCGACGATTTTGATCCTGCGACCTACTATACGGGTGAGTACTTTTCCGGTAACCGGAGTGACGGCTATGCCGATTATTTGGGTACCGCACCGATTCTGCGTCGTGAATTTGAAAGTAGTGTTACATTTATTCGACACTTTTGTGACAAAGGTAGATTGCTTGAACTAGGTTGCGCCTATGGTCTCTTTCTCAAGCAAGCAGAACCGCATTTTGATGTCGCCGGCATCGAAATTGCCGATGATGCTGCCCAATATGCGAGGGCGTCGGGGCTAAACGTACTCTCCGGATCGGCAGACGAAGGCAATTTCGAGAAGATCGGTATGGTGGACGTCATCGTCCTTTTCGACGTCATCGAACATCTCGTCGATCCGCGCAGAACGCTGGAACTTTGCGCACGCAATCTGCGGCCGGGAGGCATTATCGTGCTTACGACCGGTGATTTCGATTCCTATCTGGCCCGAATTGCTGGTACACATTGGCGTCTTATGACGCCGCCCCAGCATCTTTGGTACTTCACCCAGGCAAGCATGAGCCGGATGGCAACATCTATTGGATTGTCACTGGAGTTTTCCGACCATCCGTGGAAGATTGTTCCATTGTCGCTCATTCTTTTCCAATTGCGACGAATGCTGGGGTTGCGGATTGAGCCGGCGCCGGGAAGCCGCATAGGCTTACCGGTCAACCTCTTCGATGCCATGCGTCTTGTCTTCCGAAAAGCATGAATACGATGGGCGATCGCCTGAACCTTGTTCAGATCATTGTTCTCACGGCCTATTCGCTCGGAATGGCGGGTGGGCAGATTCTGTTCAAGCTCGCGGCTATTCGGTCCAATCCAAACCTTGCCTGGGGCGAGCGAATATTCGATCTTATTGCGAACGGATATTTCCTGGCGGCGCTCGTCGTTTACGCGGGATTGTCAGTCCTTTGGGTATGGATCCTTGCAATTACACCGTTATCGCGGGCCTATCCCTTTGTGGCGCTTGCATTCGTTTTTACGTCGGTATTGGGAGGCCTGATGTTCGACGAGACGCTCACGGCCCGCCTGCTTGCCGGCATGGCGCTTATTGTCTGTGGGCTATTTTTCATTACGACCTGATGCCACAACCCTGAATTTTGTTGAGCTTTCATGAATCTGTAATTCTATTGTCTTGATCGATTGGAATACTCCCGAGGGTGAAAAACCAAAGCGAAAATTATCACGTATGGGTGATCATTGCCGCTTACAATGAAGCGGGAACTCTTGCGCGTGTCATTTCCAACGTGGAAAGCTATGGCTTCCGCGCCGCTGTCGTCGACGACGGATCGAAAGACGCCACATACCGGATTGCGCTGGCGAATGGCGCCGTGGCGATCCGGCATCCTGTGAACCTCGGACAAGGTGCGGCGCTGCAAACCGGTATAGCCTATGCGCTCACACGCGGCGCGCAAGCGATTGTTACGTTCGATGCCGACGGCCAGCATCGCGCTTCGGACATCGAAGTACTTTTGGCCGCACTCAAGCGGGAAAATGCCGACTTCGCCCTGGGAAGCCGATTTCTTGGGCGATCGTTGCGGATGCCGGTCACCCGGTTCCTCCTGTTGCGCCTCGCGACACTTTTTACGCGGCTGACGACCGGGCTGCGTTTGACCGATACGCACAACGGTCTGCGTGCCATGACCCGCAAGGGTGCGCAAGCCATTCGCTTGCGACAAAACCGAATGGCGCACGCATCCGAAATCTTGAGCCAGATTGCTGACAGCGGCTTACGCTACGTCGAAGTACCGGTCACGATTGAATATACGGCCTATTCGCTGGCCAAAGGACAGCGAATAGGCGATTCTCTGACGATCCTGTCGGACTTGATTACCGAGAAGCTTTATCGATGATTGCCCAGGTGATGCTATCGGTCCTCCTGCTAGGCGTAGTCATCTATGCCTGGACAGAGTATAAGAGGGTGCCCGCAGTCGCATTGCTGTCAGCAATCGTTTCGGTTTGCGGTGTTTATTTCATCTGGTTCCCCGAGACGAGCACACATTGGGCTGAATTCGTAGGAATCGGTAGAGGTGCCGACCTTGTTCTTTACACTTGGTCCTGTGTCAGTCTGCTGGTGATTTTAAACTTGCACTTGAAGCTGCGCAGCCAGCTGGAAATGATTACCGGATTGGCCCGGACAATCGCAATCGAGAATGCGCAGCAACCTGAAACCGATCCAATCAGCAACTCGTAGCAACTGGAAGACGCCCGTCATCGGTACTGATTCATGTGTGATAATCCAGCCACACAGCGAATTACAAATTCATCACGTTGGTACGCATGAATACCGAAATTCCTGGCGTCGGCCTGCCCATTGCAGTTCGCACGTTTCTCCTCATAAGCCGAGCGATCGATATAATCCGAGCTATTTATGCTGGCGGCGCCCACGGCACCTGCGAGCCCAAGGAGTGGCACACTCAATAAAAAGATCATCGTCTTCATCGTAAGCCTCGCTGCGATTTGTGTGATGCACCTCCATAAATGGGTTGAGTGTCAACCGTATTGCTGCAATGCGGTATTTTTGTGCATTGCAGCGTCGCAACGGTATAGCGGCGTCACAATGGCATCATTGCACCAACGCTCTGTTCGGCTTGGACACACAGCGCCATCGTGACTTGCGCATGCCTGAGCGGGTCTATTGAGCCGGCGTTGTCGCCGTGCTGGCTTCCGCCAACATCCAATGCCCCTCCTTCGACCAGCCGAGAAATCGGCGAACCCTGCCCGAAGTATCGCTATCGATCGAACCGCCTTGCGCAGCAAGGGTGAGGCCGTTGAGCGCCGGACGAAAACGGTCGCGATATTCTTGCGGTTGTTCGTTGAGATGCTCCCCGGCCCATTTGAGGAAATCGGCTACATCGCGTTCGGGAAGCAAGGCCAGGAAGAAAACCATCTGCCGCCAGGCGTAAGCCGTGTTCTTGAGCACGATCAGGCCCGCGTGCCAGCGATCGATCTTCATCTGATGACGCTTGCAGATCCAACGGAAACAAGTCCTCGCCATATCGGCGAGCTGCGCGTGTGCACCATCGACCAGATCGAGGTCTGCAAACAGCGCGGCGAGATTTTGGGTTGTCAAAATCTGCTGCTGCTCGATGATCATGCCGTTGGTGGCCGGGTCCCAGGTGCCGATGGCGACACCGGCGCGGGACGCGCAGAACTGCGCAAAGACTTGTCGTTCGGACTCGACTTGCGGTTCGGGCTTGACCTTCTGCCAGAACCAGAATTTCCTTTCCGGCTTTTTCGTTTTCGAGTCTGAAATGCTGCGGACTTGCGCGTAGTCGATCCCGTAATACTTGGCGTAGAGCGACCCGTCGAGCAGGTCGCCGGCTTTTTTCGCCGCCGCCAAAAACTTGTCCGAAAACTTGCCCATGAAGATATCGGCCGCCACTTCTTCGACCAAAGGGGTTGCCAGCTCGGCACCCTTGATGAGCGCCCGCAGCTCCTGCAGGAGTTTGTTAGGGAGGATTGCAAAGGGAAAGGAAGTGATGGTGAGAAGCGTCACCTCGTGGAGGGTCTGGTACGCCAGCGCACGGCTGGAAAGATTATCGCTGCGGAACCGGTCGATCGCTGCAATCCATGGCAGCTCTTCGATCTTGATCTGGCTCTCCAGATTCAAAAGGAGCAGCGAACGGCGGCGTCGAAACGCCCGATAGGTCGCCGCATAAAGGCGCCGCAAGGCGGCGTCGGCAATTCCTCCGGCCCGAATGTCCGAGGTCATCTGCGGCAGCACGCGGGCAAGGCTTTCGCCTGAAGTGATAAGGCCGCGTTCGACGAGTTCTGCCGCCGT
>DATGVJ010000581.1:0-2539 GCA_035300505.1 Xanthobacteraceae bacterium | reverse complement strand
CTGGGCGCCGAGCGGACAGAGGAGGTCATTCGGCGGGTAAACGCACTGGAAGCGCTCAAGGACGTGCGCGAGCTGCGGCCGTTCCTGGCGGGCCAAGGACACTTTTAACAATAACCGAATCGTGCGGCTTTGTTTGTAGTTCCGCCTTTACGGCGGCTTCGCCGCGGGCGGCTCTTTCTTCATGGCACGCGATTATAGGCCGCGTAAACGCGGAACTACGAACGGGTCTTTATTCCTGCGCAGGCTCTTATCGCGCGGCGAAGCAATAGAAGAGCCCATTGCCACCCGTGGCGATCAAGTCCGGCTGGGAGCAACTGCGCGACGTGTGAGTAGCATTCCAGGATGTCGCGGTCTCCGTATAGGCTGCCACATTCTGGGAGCCGGCCACGGGAGGATTACCTTCGCGATCAGCGTGTCCGAGCATGGCGACACCAGGGCCGCTGCTGGTCCAGTTCGCACAGGTGAGGTCCATGTTGCTCGGATATGCACGGCCGTCCTTGTCCGAACCGGTCAGAATGTCATGCATGTTTGGCCTGTCACCCCGCACCTTGATCGGTTGTCCTTTTTCGTCGAGTGCATTGGCCTTGTTGATCTTGTTATTTGCACTGTGCAGATCGGGGACGCTGGTCGCGATGACGGCGCCCTTGGCGTTCTGCCATGGACCATTGCCGATACGGTCACGCGCGTTGACCGCGTTCGCGCCGCCGCGCCCGTTTGTGCTGAGATAGGCCCGCCAGGTCTTGTTGCCCGCGCCTGCAGCCTGCGCCAGCGACTGGCAATGGGCATCCGCGCCGGCGAGCCCGCCAAGGTCGGCGCCCTTGCCCGGACCGGCACTGGTGATGAAGAAGGTCATGTCCGCTTGCTGAGCATTGGCGCTCAATCCGAAGCTACATGACAGCAGAGTAGCCGTTAAAATAATCGCTGTCCGCATTTGGCAGTCCTCCCATATTTGTCACACTCGGGATTTCCCAGATGAACCCCGAGTTGGACCGGATGGTAGCGATTTTCTGGATTGGCCGGAAGCCCGAATGCGAAGTGTGAGATTCGCCAGCCATCATTCTATCAATTAACGTCCCGGGTGGGTCTCGGTCACTCGGGCTTGATGCCCGCAAATTTTACGACCTTCCCCCACTTCTCGGTTTCGTCGGCGATGAGCTTGCCGAAATCGGCAGGCGAGCCTGCAAGCACCATCCCGCCGAGGTCCAAAAGCCGCGCCTTGATCTTGGAATCGGCGAGGCCCGCATTGATCTCCTTGTTGAGCCTATCGACGAACTCGGTGGGGGTGTTCCTGGGCGTGCCGATGCCGGACCAGACGCTGGTCTCATAACCCGCCACGAAGTCGCCTACTGTCGGGATATCAGGGAGCCCTTCCCACCGCATCGCGGTGGTTACCGCCAATGGGTGCAGTTTGCCCGCCCTGATGTGCGCAATAGACGAGGGCATGGCGTCGAACATGACCTGCATCTCTCCACTGAGAAGGTCATTCAGCGCAGGGCCAGCTCCACGATAAGGCACGTGCAGCATCTCCACGCCCGTCATCATCTTGAAGAGTTCGCCCGAAACATGGCTCAAGTTTCCGGTGCCACTCGATGCCATATTGATCTTGCCCGGATTGGCCTTGGCATAGGCGATAAATTCCGGAACTGTCTTCGCCGGGAATGAAGGAATTACCTCCATGACTTGGGGCCCGCCGGTCACGCCCGCGACCGGCGCAATGTCGCGAATCAAATTGAAATTGAGCTTGTCGTAGAGCGTCGCGCTGACTGCATTCGCTGCATTGACCCAGAGCAGTGTATGCCCATCGGCCGGCGCGCGCATCGCCGCCTCGGCCGCGATATTCCCGCCAGCGCCAGGTCGGTTCTCGATAATAAATTGCTGGCCTAACCGCTCCGACAGCCATTGAGCTATCAGGCGCGCGTTGATGTCGGGCGTGCCGCCAGCACCAAATCCGACGATGATGCGCACTGGCCGCGATGGATAGGCTTGCGCCCGCGCAAATCGCGACAAAGCTGGCAGCGCGCCCGCGCCCGCGGCCAGATGCAGAAATTGTCTGCGGAGAAGTTTCATAGTCGCCTCCTGTCGCGTTGCACTTTGTGCGCTTTGAATGCTCAATGTATGTGTTTTCTACTATAGGCAAAATCCCGTTTACTGCGGAGCGATCGATCTGCATTTCTGGCGACTTTTCCGGGCATCCGGCAACCGGTCTATTCACGACAAGGAATCCAGGAGTTCGACAAGATAGTGCTTCCAGAGCTCTGGATACCGCGAGCCTAAATGGCCATGGGATTTGTCACTGGCAGGTACGATGACGGAGCGGGCGTTTGGAATTTTCGCGACTGCCCGCTCCACTAAGCCGAGTTCGAGGGTATTTACCATGTCGTCGGCAAAGTTGACCGACAGAAGGCGTGCTTTGATTTTGCCCAGCTCTGGTTCGGGATCGTAATCCCACGACGCCTCGAAACCGTAGAGATAGTCATTGGCGTCGAGCCGACGGGCGTCATCGACGATCTTATCGAACAGTTCGATGGCTTTCGCCCTG
>DATGVJ010000580.1:0-6466 GCA_035300505.1 Xanthobacteraceae bacterium | reverse complement strand
GTAGTCCTCGAATTTCACGAATTTGTGGTCGCGCACATGCGGGACCTTGCTAACCACCATTGCGGGCACGTCTTGCAGGTCAATCGACGCAGGCACCACGGAAGACATGGGTGGCGCCGGGCCATCGACGACCGGCACGTCGGGCAGACTTGTCACACCGAGAAACACTAAACCGCGCTGCTCGTCGCTCAGCGGTAAGGTCGATGCCGGGTGACCGATGCTGCCAGTCGTATCGATGTCTTCTAAACCCGGGCGGGCTCGCGCCACGTCCCGATCGGCCTCGCCGGCATGTGTTATGGTCGAAAAACCGACGCTCGCCATAAACGCCAGAAATGTCCGCGCCAGCAATGCAATTGCGGGCAATATCGCAGATTTATAGATGACGGAACGCATCCCACCCTCCTGACAATCCCCGCCTGGAGGCTAGCAATGCATTTCTTCCCGCCACATTAACGCGAGAACGAATCTCCCGACAGATGCGGCACATGGTCAAGAGAAGCTGAATCAAGCGAGCGCACCGTCAACGCAATCCTGACAACGCGGGTCGCAAGACAAGCGACAGCGGCAAGGCCACAAGCACAATCGCGGCAACACACATCAACGCATTCGGCACCCCATAGGCGTCGCCGATCAGGCCGAACAAGGCCGGGGCAATCGCGCCAGAACCGATCGTGCCGGTATAGAACAAGCCGAAGGACCAAGCCCGGCGCTCCGGCGCCACAAGTTCAGGTACCGACCCATAAAGCACCGACGAAGTGCCATTGAGCGCGGCACCGATGAGGGGCAACAAGAACATCGCGACTTCAAGCCGAAGCGGCAGGAGCGCGACAATCACGACGGCCGTCAGGCCTTCGGTCAGCCATACGGTGGCGATCGCCCCGATCCGCGCCCCAATGAAAGTGCAGACGAGTTTGCCACCTGCCCCACCGGCAAATACCAATGTTAGCGCGAACCCTATGGTGGGAAGGTTTGCACCCTTTTCAGCGAGCACAAAGGGCAGGAATGTCAAGAATGCCATGCGGGCGGCGCTATCGATCACGCCGATCGACAACAATACGGGAAATCCGGAGCGATTGGAGGCGCCTCGTGCGGTATCAATTCCCCCATCGTCGCTCGATGAATGAGGCGCGGCATCCTTGTCGTAATGCGGCGTCAATTGATAGATCGCAACCGCCGCCATCAGTCCGACCGCACCCAGCAATGCAAGCGCTGGCCGCCACGGCATTACGGTCAGCAGCAATGCGGCTGCCGCCGGCACCGTCATTTTGCCGATGTCACCACTGAAATTGTAAAGGCCGAGCGCTTTCATTGAGCGCGCTCCCGCAAAGGCCCGCGCCACCAGGGTCGACCCCAACGGGTGCTGGGTGCTCGAACCTAGTCCCCCTATGAACAACGCGACCAACAACAAGACAAAGCCGGTGCTGACGCCGGCGATGCAATAGCCAAGACCCGCAAGTGCAGTGCCGGCCGCCAATACGATCGGCGTGCCAAACCGCTTGGCGAGCAAACTGCAGGGAATTTGCAAACATGCCATCGTGCCGACGAATACGCCGCGCAACACGCCGAGTTCGGCAAAACCCAATCCAAACTCGGCCTGCCACAGGGGCAGCAGCACATAGATGAGATCCGTATAGCCATCATGCAGCGCATGCGCACCGCCCGCAACCACGACAGCGTGCCGCTCGTCGCGAAGCACCTCAGGATCGGATGCAATTTCGGTCGGCTGATCGCTGACGGCGCTCATCGGGGGCTTTCGGGCGAATCAATGAAGGAACCGGCTCGCCACGCCGGTTATGTCGCGTTTTTCGAGTTTTCGTAATAGCCCTTCCGGGCGAAAGTTTGAAACAAGGCATCATGGCTGATCTTGCGAAGAAATTTGGTACTTGAAATTTCATCTTAAAAACGAGCGTATTATTCTAAATTTCTTTTAGGTTGTATTGCTGTCAAGGCGCGTGGACTTGGGCGCGTGGACTTGGGCGCGTAGACTTGGGGCCGAACTCAGCCGCAATGGCAATGGTTTCCGCCGGCCGCAAATACTTGTTGAGTTGCCATGTTTTCCAAGTGAATTTCGCGGTTTGGCCAAAGATTAAGCGGTATAAAAGGGAACAGCAGTCGTTGTCGCCAGAATGGGAACCATCAAAGGCCCAACCATCAAATGACCCAAAAGCACCTTGCGAGAATGCCTTGCAAAAGTGCCTCGCAAGAGTGTCTTGATAGAGTGTCCTGATATTGTCGTCGTGAGACAGGGCGTCATCGTAAAGAAAACGCCTTCGCAAAGGGGAGAAACCATGTTCGATTTCCGCGACCTGTTCCAATGGGAACGGTTCATCACTCCTTCAATCATCAAGATTTTCTATTGGCTCGCAATTGGCATGTCGATGGTGGTTGGGCTATCGGGCGCGCTCAATGGCCTGGCTCTCATGCTCATCAATCCCTTCGGCGGCGCCATCATAATGCTTGGCAGCCTCATTGGAATACTGATTGGAATCCTCGCGGCCCGTATCGTCGCTGAATTCGTCCTGATCACATTCCGCATCAATGAACATTTGGGCGCCATCCGCAATCGCGGGCAGATGTGAACATAAGCAAGATGGCGAGGTATGACTAACGAACGCTTCCCGTTTGGAGTTCCGCCTTTACGGCGGCTTCGCCGCGGGCGCTTCGCCGCGGGCGGCTCTTCAAATACCGCAGGAAGTAAGGCGGCGTAAACGCGGAACTCCAAACCCCGTTTGGAGTTCCGTTGGTCAAACAGCGCCGTCCTGCTTAGGGCGCGAACCTGAAATGCATCACGTCGCCATCGGCCACGACGTATTCCTTGCCCTCAAGCCGGAGCTTGCCGAAATCACGCGCGGCGGCTTCACCGCCGAGCGTCGCATAATCCTGATAGGCGATCGTCTCCGCGCGAATGAAGCCCTTTTCGAAATCGGTATGGATGACACCGGCGGCCTGCGGCGCACGGGTGCCACACACGATGGTCCAAGCGCGCGTCTCCTTTGGTCCCGCGGTAAAATAGGTGATGAGGTTTAGCAACGCATAGCCGGTGCGGATCAGGCGATCGAGACCAGGCTCATCCAGCCCGACGGCAGCAAGATAGTCGACGCGGTCAGCGCGCGACAAAACCGCGATCTCGGATTCGATTTTGGCCGAGATGACGACGCAACCCGCGCTCTCCTGTTTCGCCCGCGCTTCCACCTTGCGCGAAAAATCGTTACCTGTCGCGGCCGCGGTCTCTTCGACATTGCAAACGTAGAGCACGGGCAGCGAGGTCAACAGGCCAAGCGCCCGGAAGGCGCGCGCTTCTTCGGCCTTGAACTCCACCTGGCGCGCCGGCTTGCCGTCACGCAGCAGCACCAGAGCCCGGTTGATCAAATCCAGCGTTTCCCTTGCCTCCTTGGACTCTTTGTCGTTCCCTTTGGCCTTGCGCTCCAGATTGTCGACGCGCTTTTCGAGGCTCTCAAGATCGGCCAGCATCAGTTCGGTTTCGACCGTGTCGATGTCGGCAAGCGGATCAATGCGATTCTCGACATGCGTGACATCGGGGTCCTCGAAACAGCGCACCACATGAGCGATGGCATCCACCTCACGGATATTGGCAAGAAACTGATTGCCCAGCCCTTCGCCTTTGGAGGCGCCCCGCACCAGGCCCGCGATGTCCACGAATGTCAGGCGCGTCGGAATGATTTCCGCCGATTTGGCCAGTTTGGCGAGCGCGTCCAGCCGGCCATCCGGCACCGCGACTTCGCCGACATTGGGCTCGATCGTGCAGAAAGGATAATTCGCGGCCTGCGCGGCCGCCGTTTCGGTGAGCGCATTGAACAGCGTCGACTTGCCGACATTGGGCAGACCGACGATCCCACATTTGAAACCCATAATTTCGCTTTCTAGTACGTCCGCTTGCCAGCTAGTTAACCAGCTCTCCAGCTAGCCTGCCGGCTTGTCCGCGTCCTTTTGATCGACAAAGCCCTTGGCCGCCAGGGCGAGGTGGATTTTGTTCTGGAAGGTGGAGTCCTGGCCCTTGCTCAACAGTTGCACATTGTCCGCGATGACGTCGCAAATCGCATTGACCCAGGGACGTTCGTCCTTGGCAAAATCGCCGAGCACATATGCGTACACCAATTCCTTGACGCCCGGATGTCCCACTCCAATGCGCACGCGCCGATAGTCGTTACCGACATGCGCCGAGATTGATCGCAGTCCATTGTGGCCCGCAACGCCGCCGCCGGTTTTGACCCGAACCTTCGCGGGCGCAAGATCGATTTCATCGTGGAACACAACGATATCCTTGAGCCCGATCTTGTAGAAGTTCGCTGCCTCCGCGACGGCGCGGCCCGACTCGTTCATGAACGTTCCGGGCAGCAGCAGCAAAAGCTCGCTGCCGATGGGTCCTTCGGCCGCCACGCCCTGAAAGCGCCGCCGCCAGGGCCCAAAGTTGTTGCGCTTGGCAATCGCCTCGACGACCATGAATCCGACATTGTGTCGGTTGCCGGTGTAACGCGAACCGGGATTGCCGAGCCCAACGAAGAGCAGCATGGGATCTTTCGAAAAAGGATCCCCGCGCGTGCGGGGATCCGGGCTGTCGATTGATTCTTGCTTTCTTGCTTATTTCTTGTCGCCGCCGGCGGCTGCCGCTGCCCCACCGCCGGCAGGCGCTGCACCTTCCGCTGGCGCGCCAGCTGCTGTCGCCGCCGCAGCAGCAGTTGCCGCCACACTCGCCGCTTCCGCGGCCGCCTTCATTTCTTCGGCATAGCCCGACGGCGGCACGATGGTCACAAGCGTCTGATCGGCGCGGCCGACCACCTTGATGTTGGGCGGTAACGTAATGTCATTGAGATGGCGCGAGTAGTTGATTTCGAGACCCGAAATATCGACCTCGATCGCACCCGGAATGTCCTCCGGCGCGCACAACACTTCTATCGTATGGGTAACGATGTTGACCGTTCCACCGCGTTTCACACCGGGAGCCTGATCGGCATTCTTGACATGCACCGGAATGCGCACGCGAATTTTGGCGCCCGGACCGAGCCGCAGGAAATCCACGTGTATTGGCAAGTCCTTCACGGCATCGAGTTGAAAGTCGCGCGGAATGACACGGTGTTTGGCGCCGTCGATCTCAAGCTCGTAGATGGTCGCAAGAAAGTGTCCCCCGTAGATGCGTTGCTTCAACTCGGCATGGTCGACCGATATGCTGATGGGGTCTTGTCTGTCGCCATAAATCACTCCCGGCACGCGGCCGGCGCGTCGTTCCGCCGCGGCAGCCCCCTTGCTGCCAATCGGGCGCATCGTCGCTTTCATTTGCAGGACGTTGGCCATAATGGATCCTCTTCTTGCTTTTGCTGATATTGCATGTGTTGCAGCCGCGACATGCCTCCAGGGGTGTCTGGATCGCGGGATGCGCGGGCTTATACCGGGAGGATCGCGGAAAGACAAGAATGTCGGTGCCGCGGCAAATCCGCAGGATTCCGAAATAACTCTTTTTTAACAATAGGTTAATTCGCGGCCGTGGCCGGTGCGACCAGGACAGATTTCCGGGGGCGCTGCTGGGTTGGAGGACCGGGCCGACCGGTTCGACAGGGTGCCGTTACTAAACCCAGGTACCAGGAGGCGAATTGTACGGTTCTAAATCTTCTCTTAGATATTGTATGTAACACTGCATTCAATTTGAACGATTACGACGAGCGCAGCATGTTCAAAGGAATCCTTGCCCGCATCTTGGGGCTTGCTGTTGTGGCAGTGCTTCCGCTGGCAACCCACAATGCCGGTATGCTCTGGGACCAATGGCAGCAGGACAGGGCATCCGCCTTCAATAATGTGCGAACCGAGGCGCGGTATGTCGCCGCTATCGTTGACGATGAACTCGGAAACCTCGTGAGCGTTCTAAGTGCCCTGCTGCCTGTCGTGTCCAACGATTCCCAAAACCAGGAGTTAAACGACGACAAGCTCAGACGGATCAAGGATGAGCTGCCCCCTTACGTTGGCAATATCCTCCTCTTCGATGCCGATGGCCGCACGATCGGGACGTCCGGAGAAATTTCCGCGGCTCGCATTTTCGTCGGGGATCGTGATTTTTTTCAATCATCCATGGGTGGTGCGCGCCTGGCCATCGGCCCGCCGGTTCGGGGACGTACTACCGGCAATTGGTTCGTGACCATTGCGCGACCGATCACAGGCAACGACGGCAGCGTGACGGGAGTATTGGCACTCGGTATTCAGCTTGAGCGATTCCACGAAATCTTGGCAAAGGCGATCCTACCGACCGGCAGCTTGATTCTGGTGACCAACGAAAGCGGGATTGCGGTGGCACGAAGTGTGGATAGCGCGTCCTGGATCGGTCGCAATTTGTACGATCGCATGTCGAGCCTGCGCCACGTCGCTGAAACAAATGGTGACGAAGAGGCGGTTTGGGCTGATGGTGTGACGCGCATTACCGGCGTAGCCAAAACAAGCCGCGCGCCTTGGTCCGTCCATG
>DATGVJ010000579.1:0-2472 GCA_035300505.1 Xanthobacteraceae bacterium | reverse complement strand
CCCGAGCTCAGGATCTTGCCCGTTGAACTTCAATTGTCCCGCGTACCAGTCGGTGTCGTCACCATGAGGAACCGCACGCTCAGCCCCGTCGCGCAGCTTTTCATCGAGCACGCCCGCGAAGTCGCGAAGCCGCTGGCGAAGCGAAAAGGGTAGACGCACTTTGATGACGTTGCCGAAAACTTGTTGCGGCCGCTCACGTCCGGAATTGGCCCTGTGCAGAATCGTATTGCATCGCAACATGAGGTTCGCTTTCTGGAGGCTGACGCCATGGCGAAGCGGTTGCCGGGCGGCCGGCAGCATCGCAAGCGCGGCAGCGCGGAGATCGACGTCGGGATCGTCAGCGGCCCGGGCGCCCGGCGCACGCTGCTGATGATGCAGAACCTCGTGCAACAGGAGACCGCCGGCCTGCGAATGAGCACGTCGCCGGTCGACGGCTTCACCGTCCTGCGCACGTTCTCCTGATGTGGGACAACAGCATGGCCCAGCATCTTGCGATGAGCGACTACCAGCTACCCCTGCGACGGCTGATGCTTCGCGTCACCGTCCGGACCCGTGGGAGCTGCCCACCATTTTCGATGTGGCTCAAGGATCGAGGGAACCAATATAGGCCGCGGCAGCGATGATGTCGTCGTCGTTCAAATCTTCTATTGTTATTTTCATGACGTCGGCAACACCGCCGGTACGCAGACCGTTCCTAAACGAATAAAGCTGGCGCGCGATGTAGACAGGCGAACGGCCGGCGAGCGACGGCATGTCATGGGAGCCCTTCAGCCCGTCGCCATGGCAGGATTCGCATTCCTCTGATTTGCTGCCCTCGACGACCAGCTTACCTGCCGCGAGGCTACCCACCGGAACATAAGCAGCAAATGGAGCTTCCGCCGAAGCTTCTGCGAATTCAACAATGCGCTTACCGAGCGGTTCGGTCTCATTCCCGGGAAGTTTGATTCGTTGGCTGTCGCGTCCCACCGTGGTCTTGGGCGCGCTCGTGGACTCGATAATCCGCGCCGACCGCATGGGATTCAAGCCAGCATAGTACTTGGCCGCTTCCGCGGTTTCTGCATCAGTCAGGGCTTTTGCAATTGCTCCTCCGCCGGAAAGCGGACTGCCGCGTGCGCCGCTTTTGAAATCCTTCATCTGACGGACGATGTACTCCGCATCCTGCCCGCGCAGATTGGCAGACTGTGGTCCACCAACTCCTGATGCTCCGTGGCAGGTACTGCAGGCCGGCGCTGCACCGTTGCCAGACACCACGACCGCAGGTGCTCCGGGCTGTTGGTCAGTGGGCGCGGCTTGCCTGCTGCTGGCGGGCGCGGGCGCGCTCGGATCAGGAGTCATGAAGGCCCAATCGGGGCCAGGTGGATCCGCTGCCATGGCAGAAAGCGCAAACGCCAATCCTGCCAGCAACACCGAAAATCGTTTCATGGTCGATCTCCCCCTATCGCGGAAACACATACGATCATACCGAGGTCCGTCGTGTCTGGAAATTCCCTTTTGTTTCCGGAATGACTGATGATGGGTCAAGTGTCGCCTTCTCTGGCTGTCAGCGCCCCGCCGACGAGAGTCAGGCGGCGCTGGCCGCCGATCACGAATTGCTCGTTTTTTCCGTTGATGGGTGCATGCCGGCAATTGGCCCGACTTGGAAACCTATGATGGCTCTTAGGAGTTTCGGTCATGGCTATTCTTCCACGCCTACAACAATTACAGCGCACCCGCAACAGGCTGGATCGATAGCGCGGAGTAGGTCCGTTGTTGGCCCTGACCATCGATTGCTGCGACGCAACCAAGACAACCGCTATTGATGGACAAGCAGCACAGAAATCCTCACTTTGAGTTATTGTCAAAATGGGCCTCAGCGGAGGTACGGGGGACAACGATCACGACCGCGCTAGGGAGCAAGGAAGACAACATTTGCTCGTCAATCCGGATCAAGCGTAAGAATGGAGACACCGTCCGGGTGGACGTCTGCCGGTTTTGAGGTGACAATGAAAGTATCGATGGTGTGGGACGAATAACATGACCGCCTCGCCTAGCAACTTCATCAATCAACTTTTCTTTGGTTACCAGAATTCAGCCGCGCTCAAAGCTGCCCTGGAACTCGACGTATTCACTGCGATCGGAGAGGGCTCGACCGACGCGGCGGCGATCGCCGCCAGATGCAACGCGTCGCTGCGCGGTATCGCCGCGCTGTGCGATTCGCTGGTTGTGATGGGATTTCTGACGAAGTTGCCTCACAGCTATGCGCTCTCGCCCGATGCGGCGGCATTCCTGGATCGACGCTCACCTATGTGCATTGCCGGAATCCATGATTTCCTGGCAGCACCGGAGTTTGTCGCACTCGTCTTCCAAGACCCGGCAGGCGCAGTC
The DNA here is from genome assembly GCA_035300505.1 of Xanthobacteraceae bacterium. Lineage (GTDB taxonomy): Bacteria > Pseudomonadota > Alphaproteobacteria > Rhizobiales > Xanthobacteraceae > VAZQ01. The sequence continues at coordinate 108 of DATGVJ010000579.1, read as the reverse complement.
CGCAGGGGCGGTGCACCTGGGCTCGCCAACGTGGCCCCCGATCACCCAATTTGGGTCCGGTTTGCGCGTGCCATGGGGCCGTTCATGGCACTCGATGCGAAGCTGGTG
>DATGVJ010000578.1:0-2580 GCA_035300505.1 Xanthobacteraceae bacterium | reverse complement strand
GCCGGATAGAGCATCAGACTTCGAATCTGAGGGTCGGGAGTTCGAATCTCTCCGAGCGCGCCAAGACCGCCTTCGCCAAGCTTCGCGCGTCATCGCTCGTCGGCACAACGACATCAAAGAAGCCACTGTCTGACGGAGCTTCCTTCCATTGTTGGCGGTCGCACGCCGTCGCCGGCCGTCGCTCGCATGTTTGTGCGGGACTCCCCCTTAAACTACCCCTCGGTTTGAGTTAGAATCTCTCTTCATCGAAGCACAGCAGTTTGGGCCCGGTGTCTGGAGTTGGAATCTCCCATGAAGATTCGAGCCAAGCGGAACGGAAAAGCCGGCATCAACGCCAAGAACTATTTGACCGTTGGACCAGGGGACTACCCCTGTGGCGATAACCTTTATCTGATCGTGGCTCCCTCCGGCGGACGCCGCTGGCTGTTCCGCTATCAGCGAAAAGGGATCAAGGACAGCATGGGTCTCGGATCAGCCAAGGCTATCACCTTCGGCGACGCCAAGAAAAAGGCCCTCGACCATCGCCGTACTCTCGCCAATGGCGGCGATCCCAAGGAAGTCCGAGATGAGGCGCGCCGCGCCGAGGCGTGTCCGCTCTTCGGTCCCTACGCGACCGCTTGGCGCGAGACCTACGAAAAGAGCCTCACGCACAAATCTTCGCGCAACAAGCTCAAGCACCAGATCGATCTGCATTGCAAACCGCTGCACAAAATGCGCATGGACGAAATTACCACCAACCACATCATCAAGCTGGTGCTTGACCCGATTCGGCACAAAGCCGAAACCACCCGTGATGTTCGGCAGCGCCTGCAAAAGATCTTCAAGATCGCCATCGGCGACGGTCTGCGCAAGGATAACCCGGCAGATTATGAGACGCGAATCGAGCCCAAGATGGGCAAGGCGCCGAAGCGGGGTCAGCTTCGCGGTCATCACAAGGCGATGTCATACCAGGATGTGCCGGCCTTCATGCACAAGCTGTCGACCATCGCCGACCAAAGCGCTCGTGCCATCGAAATCACTGTGTTGACGGTGGCGCGCACGCACGAAATCCAGAACATGCGCTGGTCGCAACTCAATCTCGATCATGGTCAATGGGACATCATTGGTGCCGGCGTCGAGACGGCAGTACCCGGCGAGATGGAAGGCGGAACCGGAACCAAGAACAATAATAACAAACGCACACCGTTGCAGCGACAGGCGCTCGCCATCCTTCGCGAGATGTATGAGAAGCGGGTCAACGAGTACGTTTTCCCTGGGCGCGACCTCGACGGCCCGATATCGAACAACACCATGCTGAAGGCGCTCAAGGAAATTTCCGGTGATCCGACCCTGACGGTGCACGGCTTGCGCGGCACATTCCGTACCTGGGCGCAGGAGGAGACCGACTTCGAGGAAGAGATTGTCGAGCACTGCATGCACCACATCACCGGTGACGAGGCAGAGAAGGCCTATAAGCATGGCCAAGCCTTACGGAAACGGCGCGTCGTGCTGCAGGCCTGGGCCGACTTCGCGACCAAGTCGCCCGCTAAGCTCAACGCCACGGACCCGGCGGCCTGATGATTTGGGCCCATCCGCCGCAAGGACGACCAGCCGGATAGTTTTCTTTATCGACTGCTCGGTGGCAACGAGTCCAGGAATGCTTGCAAATCAATCCGAGTGATGATGGTGCGAGTACCGTATTTCCGCGCTCTCAACTACTTCTCACGAATTCCCTTGTACAGCGAGGTTTGCCCGATCGAGCAAACGGCCGCGGCTTCTTGGATCGTAAAGGCGAGCTTTTCCATTATAGGTCGGAGCGGCGACTCGCGTTTCTCCACCCTCGTTAGTTTCATTTCACTTGCGATAATTCATGGCACCTTGCTCTTCCAATCTGCAAGGGTCTAACCGCTCGCGACAACACGCGATCGTTAGCGATGACATGCGGATTTGAACCACTGGGGCCACACCGAGTATGCTGCAATTTAATTTAAAGGCTGTACAGCTGGCGGCTTGGCCCGTTCGCGCGCCATCTGTTGACCGGTGGCTTCTGCAATTCGCAGAATGGGTGGGTCAAGCGACAGAGCGGAGCGCGACACGTTGTGGTCAGCCGGGCAAAGCTTTTTCTTTTCCTCTTCCTCCGCCATTCGTGTGCTCTCTCGTCAGGTCCACCAAGCGAAAAAACAACGCGTAAACACAAAACGCAAGTCAGAAAGTTGAGCCGTCGAAGCGCGGCGTAAAAATACTTGCTGCTGGCTGTTTCTGCCGGTTGGTTGTCAACATCCCAAGACGTTTGGAGAGAACTGCGTTCGCAAGAATGGCAATGCCTTCTATGAAGCGCGCGCCCTCGCGCCATTCACGCCAATCCGCCCGGCCCGCCAATGCTCACGACCCGCACGATTTGCGTGTTGCGCCAGCCACGATGTCTACTTTCGCTCGCGTAGAGCACCTCGTTCGGGACGAGGGGGTCGCAGGTTCAAATCCTGCCACTCCGACCAGCACTTAGCCATAATCAAAATGCTTGCCGGCACCGATTGCGGCACCGTTTCGCACGCCTTGTTGGCTTTTTGCGCTCATCGATCACCAACGGACGGCGGCACGAGC
>DATGVJ010000577.1:0-3366 GCA_035300505.1 Xanthobacteraceae bacterium | reverse complement strand
CACCGACGGCCTTTGTAATTTGATCGAGCGCTCGTTCGTCATCGACCAATACCACTTCGCCACCCGCCGCCTTGACCTCGGCAACGGCGTCTTGACGGCGGACGAGATTGATGAGGCGCAGTCCACGCGCCTTTCCGAAGGCGATTACAGCGCGTCCGACGCCTGAGTTGGAAGCGTTCTGGATGACCCAATCGCCTGGTTTGAGGTCGACGTACTCACTGAGCAGCAGGCCAGCGGCGGTCGGATTAATCCGCAGCATGGCCAACTGCTGCACATCGGCTTCGGGCGGAAGGGCGACCAGACCATGTGCGGAAACCAAGACGCGCTCCCGCCACGTACCGCTGTAAATCGGCAGAAGGACCCGATCGCCAACCTTCACGGTGGAAACCCTCGGACCAACGGCCAGGACACGGCCAACACCCTCATTGCCGACCAAATATGGAAGCGAAGGCGTCCAGTGGAATGTTCCCTTGATGAGGAGCATGTCGTTGTGATTGACGGGCGCAAATTCCACGCCGATCAACGCCAGACCCACATCAGGCCGAGGCTCCGGGATATCAATCAATTCGACGACGTCGGTTGGATTCCCAAACGACGAGATCTGCATTGCACGCACTCTTTGATCTCCTTTAGATGGCTACTGTGCCGGCACCTTCACCTCCAATCACTGAAGGTAGCGGCGGATTTAAGGGCCACCGGCGCATACTCGCGTTTGGTTCCGACACTTCGATCATCCTTAAGTTCGGAGCTGCATTACAGTACGCACTGAGATGAATGACCCTCATTTATATTCTCCTCGCTCCAACAAATCTCGCCCTGCGAGAGGGCCGCCTGCTTGCTGGATCAGGCCTCCATCGCGAAGATCTCCAAGATCGATGACCGAATAGCCGAAAGTTTTGAGTAAAGTTTCAACGCGCTTCTTCGCGTCGTTATCATCGGCCGAAACAAATGCAACACGTCTGGCCCCATTGACGATTGGGCCCTCCTCCAAGTTGGGAACGATCATGTGATTAAAGGCCTTGACCACTCGTGCTCCAGGGGCTAGGGCCGCAACGAGCTGGCTAGTGGATAGATTTCCAACATCGGCCGGCGTGAACTTTCCGGCCTTGCCGTGAAAAGGATTAGTCCCATCGATCAGGATCTGGTTTTTCCACCTGGGAAGACTTGCCAGTGTGTCGGGCACGTTGTCCCAAGGCACAGCAAGTAGAACCATTTCACAACTCGCAGCCACTTCCTTGGGGACAGCCATTGATCGAGGACCAAGCTGAGTGACTATTTCTCGCAGGCTATCTGGGCCTTGGTCATTGCTAAGTTTCACCGTGTGGCCGGCGTTCAATGCCCGCTTGGCGAAAGCTTGTGCGAAGGCTCCTGCTCCAATGGTTCCGAGTTCCATACGTGGTCCTTCCTAAACCGAGCTTCTCAGTAAGACGATCTCAGTCTTGCCCGGGCTAGAGACGTGCTGAATCGCTTTTTGAAAATCAGCAAAGTCATCCTCTCACTGCTCGGCCTATCGTAGGTTTGTCACGCCCCGCCGGCATATTTCTTTCGGCATGGCGCGCCTCCGTTAGCTGTCCTATGGCAAGCAGAAGCTCCCCCGAAGGTTCCGTGTGCCCGTCAACGCGCTCAGCGGGTGGGGTCATTCCCGGCTTCGGTAATGACAACGCCGCCGTAAGAGTGCCCCACCAGGATGGTCGGACCATCTTCGAGCGCGATGGCGCGCTTCACAGTTCAGGGAGAGCGCGGCTGGTCGGCGCTTTGTATGTTGTGGCGATTGGCAAAGTTAATTTGCCAGCTCGGCGGGGCTGCGCATCGCCACACGGTGACTACGTGTCGAGGAGCGTGCCGAGCAGCGCGGGCCACGATTTCTCGAAGTCGACTTCCCGTTGGAGTCCGCGCTCCAAAAGAGCTTGGATTCGCTGCTGCGCTTCAGGCCACGTCAGCGCGGTCTGAAAGGAGTTGAGGGCGTCGAGGAGCCGGTCGGCGGATGGCAACGAGACCTGGTTGACGAGATTCTTGGCCGCCACGACGGCACGCCGGTCGAAGGAGGCGATCCGGCGCGCGAGCGCGTCGATGAAGTCGTCCAATTCAGCGTCGGGAAGTGCCCGGTTGACGTATCCGTATCGCTCCGCGGTGTCGCCGTCGAAGTCGTTCGCGCCGAGAACGATTTCGAGCGCGCGGCCGCGACCGACCAGATGTGGGAGGCGTTCCGTGCCGCCGCCGCCGGGATGCACTCCCACCCCGACTTCCGGTTGGCCCAGTCGCGTGTTCTCGCGCGACGCGAAGCGCATGTCGCAGGCGAGGACGAACTCGCTGCTCACGCCCCGGACGCAGCCTCGGATCTTCGCGATGCTGACCACCGGAGACTTGGTGAGACGGACGAACGTATCCATCAGGATCGGGAGACCAGAAGGACCGACCGCTGTTGTGATGTTCCCTGTCTTGCCGGTCAAATCAAAGTGGGCAAGGTAGAACTCAGGATTCGCGCTCTCGAATACCGCGACACGCAGGCTCGGGCTGACGTCCATTCGGGCGAGCAGATCCTGGAGGCCTTCGAATATTGTGGCGTCGACTATGTTGAAGGGCGAATAATCGAACAGAACCCTCCAGTACGCAGACGTTTCCTCAATGACCCGCACGTGCGCCGCAGCGTGTTCCTATCCGTGCCTCAGCGGCGCAGCGTGGCTGCTCGCTACCGGCAAGCGGCCCTGCGGCTTGAGCCGCCGCGCTGGCAAGCTCGGCCAGCTGCTGGCAGCAGCAAGCCGTTGCTGGGCGAGCTGGCGCGGCTGGCAGGCTGCGCAGCCGGCCGGGCCGCGGGCGATGTCATCGTGCTGCAGGATGAGTGATCCCAGGGCTGGCGCCGCCGTTCGCGACGTCGCCCAGCGTCATTTGCGTTCGGGTAGGGGGCTCAATGCGGTCGCGAGACCGCAAAATGAGGCTCGGACGCTTTGCTGTGCGCCGACAACCACGTCGTCGCCTTTTCTTCAATCCAGCGCTGAGCTTCCGGCTTCGAGGCGAAGCCAGGAATATGCTCCCGCTTGCCGTTGAGCCAAGCGACTCGGACATACCATCCGGAAGCTGACGTGAGGTGACGTGCTTCAAAGGCAGGATTTGAACTCGGATTCGGAACTGACGTAGGCATGGCGTGCCTCCTATACCTCTAGGGGCAACGGTCGCCGTTTCGGGTGCCGGTCGGGAGTTGATGTCTCGGGGGCTTTTAGGGCGTCCCTTGATTGCGAGCGATCGTGCGCCCATCGCAAGTAAATAGCGAGTCTTTTTAGATCAGGTTGCGTCGGCCTCGATGCCTGCTCTCGCGGGCGGGCTAGTCGCGAGTTTCCGGATCGGCGGGGGCGGCCGTTGTCGCGGACG
>DATGVJ010000576.1:0-21199 GCA_035300505.1 Xanthobacteraceae bacterium | reverse complement strand
AAGCCCTACTACCCGTGGCCCTACGTGGAAGGGCTGACCATGGCGGAGGCGACCAACGAGCTCGCCTTCCTGGTCACCGGCGCCTACGGCAAGCCGGTCGCGAAGCAGATGGGCGCGCCGATCCGGCTCGCAGTGCCGTGGAAATACGGCTTCAAGTCGATCAAGTCGATTGTGAAATTCACCTTCACGGATCAGCGGCCGAAGAGCTATTGGGAATCCTTGCAAGCCACCGAATATGGCTTCTGGGCCAACGTGAATCCCCAGGTCGCCCACCCGCGCTGGAGCCAGGCGACGGAAGAATTCATCGGCACCGGCGCGCGCCGGCCAACGCAGCTGTTCAACGGTTACGGCGAATATGTCGCCGAAATGTACAAGGGCCTGGAGAAGGAACGCCTCTACGTGTAAGGGTCAGAGGCGTTAGGTCGAGGATTGTAGGACGGGTAGAGCACATAGAAAGCGCGTCTTGAACGCGCTTTCTATTGCGAAACCCATCATGTCCGCCAGCGGGGATGATGGGTTTCGCAAGAAAAACGCGTGAAGAACGCGTTTTTTTGCTCTACCCATCCTACAAATCCTTTGCGATGCTGTTGCGCCAGTCCATTTGGCTGCGCACGAGCGACAGCACGGCAAGTCCGATCACGACGGCGCACACCGTGAGCAGGCTTGCCGCAATCGGCCGCTGGAAAAAGATAGTCCAGCTGCCGTTTGACATCACCAGCGATTGGCGAAGGCTCATTTCGAAAATCGGCGCGATCACAAGGCCGAGCACGAGCGGGGCCGGATCGAAGCCGAACTTGCGCAAGGCGTAGCCCACCACGCCCATGATCAACATGATCCAGACATCGACGGTCGAATGGTTCACCTCGTAGACACCGAGGATGCAGAACATGATGATCAGCGGATAAAGATAAGCGTAGGGAATCCGCAGTACGCTCACGAAAATACCGACGAGCGGCAGGTTGAGCGCGAGCAGCATCAGGTTGCCGACATACATCGAGGCGACAAAACCCCAGAACACCTCCGGGTGATCGTTGACGAGGGTCGGGCCCGGCGGCACGCCATGAATCAACAGAGCCGCCATGAGGACGGCGATGACGGGGCCGGTCGGCAGCCCGAGCGCTAGCATCGGCACGAAGGCGCCGGTTGAGGCCGCATTATTGGCGGATTCGGGTCCGGCGACGCCGGCTACGGCGCCTTGGCCGAACTCCTGTGGGTTTTTCGAAATGCGTTTCTCCAACGCATAGGAGAGAAAGCTCGAAATGATGTGCGCGGACCCGGGCAGAATGCCGATCAGGAATCCGAGCACGCTTCCGCGCGCGATCGGCATGACGGATTGCCGCCACTCCTCGCGGGTGGGGAGCAGTTCGGCAAAACGCGGCGCGACCACTCTGTCAGTCACGCTTCGGCTCGGTGTCGAAAGGATTTCGCCCAGCCCGAACAGCCCGACCGCGACCGGCACGATACCGATGCCGTCGCCAAGTTCCGGAATATCGAAGCTGTAACGAAAATGCCCCGTCATCCCGTCAATGCCGATCATCCCGAGCAGAAGCCCGGTTGCGGCCATCAGCAGCGTGCGCACGAGCGACGTCGGCGACATATAGGCGAGGAAAATGAGTCCGAGCATCAGCAGCGCGGTATATTCGGGTGGGCCAAATCTCAGGGCAAAAGTGGCAAGCGGCGGCGCGATCAAGGTCAAGATCACGACCCCGACGGTGCCGGCGATGAAAGAGCCGACCGCCGCGATGCAAAGCGCGGCGCCGGCACGGCCCTTAAGCGCCATGGCGTGGCCATCGATACAGGTCATGACGGAGGAGGCTTCGCCTGGAATGCGCATGAGGATCGATGTGGTCGATCCGCCATATTGCGAGCCGTAGTAAATGCCGGCCAGCATGACGATTGCTTTTGTGGCATCTAGGCCGAAGGTCGCGGGCAACAGAATGCTGATGCCCGCAAGCGGACCGATACCGGGCAGCATTCCGACCAGCGTGCCGACCAGGCAGCCCAGGAATGCGTACCACAGCACATCAGGCTGTAGCGCCACTGAGAAGCCAAGCATCAGGCTGTCGATGGTTGCTGCCACGGATCAAAACCCAAACGTGCCGCGCGGCAATGGCGACTTGAGCAAGTATCCAAACAGAATATCGATGAACAAAGGGATGCCGAGTCCGAAGAGCACAGCACGCAGGATATTCTGGCGCTCGACGACAACGATGAGGCCGCACAGCATGAGCGCCATGGTGATGCGGAAGCCGAGCAGGTTGTAGAGCGCCGTCGTCGCCGCAGCCGCCATGATGACGCAGAACGCGTGCGGAAGATCGTCCCATTCAAGAGCCGCGAGTGGCGGGCTCTTGTGCGCCTGTGCGACGAGCGCGAGCCCAAATCCGATCATCAAGACAAGGACCAGCTTCGGCATCATGCCGGCTCCAGGCATTGCCATCGAGCCCAATGGGAGGTCGCCGCTCAACAGGAAGACGATTATGCCCGCGATGACAAATGCGCCGCCGGAGATGTGGTCCTGGCGCACAGTCACTTGGCGCAGAATCATAAGCGGCTTTCTATCCATCTACCCTGCCGACCGCACGCACGGCGTCTTCGATCCGCCGGGCATCGGTGTCCCAGAACGCTTTGAATTCGGCTTGATCCAGATAGGCGACGTCGTTGCCGAGATTGGTCATGGCCTGCTTGAAGCGGTCGGTGGCGACAGTAGTGCGCGTTTCTTCGCGCAGTTTCGTGATGATTGGTTCCGGCGTTCCCTTCGGGGCGAACAGGCCGACCCACAGATAGTATTCGATGTCGTAGCCCAGTTCCTTCATGGTAGGGACCTCGGGCAGCGCGGGTGCACGCGTGGCGCCGAATGAGGCCAGCGCCCGGGCCCTGCCGGCCTTGAGCTGACCGCTCGCGGCAGCGATGGAGGAGACCAGGGCTTGGACATTGTTGCCCATCAGTGCGGTGAGCGCCGGCCCTCCCCCTGACGTCGGCAGGTGGCGCAGCTTGATGCCGGCCGATTTCATAAACAGCGCCATGGGGAGATGCAGCGCGCCATACAATCCCGACGAACTGAAGAGCATGCCGTCGGGCCGTTTCCTGGCGTCATCGACGAAATCCTTGAGCGTCCTGTGCGGTTGTTGATCATTGACGATGAGCACGCAGGGGTCGGCGACGAAACGCGCAATCGGGATGAAGTCGGCATTGGTGAACTTGACCTGCCGGCCAAATAGCTTGTCGACTTCGGCGAAGCCCGAAATCGACACCATATGGATGAGGAGCGTGTAGCCGTCGGGCCGCGCGTTGGCGGCAAACTGTGCGCCGACCTGGCCGGCCGCACCCGCTTTGGTTTCGATGACGCAGGGCTGCTTGATGATCGGCTCAAGGGCTGCCGCAAAGGGCCGGCCCACCACGTCTGCGGCGCCCCCGGGCGGGAACGGATTGATGAACATGATCGGGCGCGATGGATAGATGGGCTGTGCTTCGGCGGTTTCGGCCGCAAATGCAACTGCGCTGGCAGCCGAGCCGATAACGAACCTTCGTCTGTCCAAGCTTGGCCTGTCAGAGCTTCGGCTGTTCATGCGTGCCTCCAGTATTGGCGATCGCGGCCCGGGTTGTGGGCCGCATTCTTTGGGCTACCCCTTCACGCGGACACTGTCCGGGATGGGCAACGGCTTGTTGGCGCTGTCGAGGAATTCCACCGTCGTGAAGATCAACTCGCTGTCGCCAATGTTCGCCAGATCATGCACCTTGTAGTGACCGGTCGCGTGCGTCTCGTGCCGGGTCTCGCCCGCCGCATAGGTGTGCTCGACCAGGGTGCCGTCGCTGACATAGGCGCGGGCGCGGCCGGGCGTCACGGCCGTCCAGAAATAGTCGAGCACGTGGCGGTGAAAGCCGAACCGTTCGCCGGGCTTGAGCCTGATCTCCCAGACACGGACGCGGTTGCTTTCCGAAATCAATCGCTGGCCGACGCAGCCATTGGGACTTTTCTGCTCGCGTTCGAATTCGGCTGCGATCGCCGGCGGCCAGACGGTTCTTTCGGCCTTGATAGGCTTCTTATCCAGCATAGTAAGGGCCATGGGCGGGCTCCAGCGAAACAATAACGATATTTGGCGTGATGATACTGCAAGTCCGGTCGGCATGAAACCGTCATGTCCCGCCGTGACAGCATCGAGGTTCCTCTGTATTCATCCGCCGACTGGAACGAAGGAGACCCATGATGGCATCACTCACACTCGCGCAGGCATCAACCATTGTCGATGTCGCCCTAAAGACCGGTCGAGAGGCCAAATTCGAGCCGCTAACGGTGGCCGTGCTCGATGCCGGCGGCCATCTGGTGGCGCTCAAGCGGGAGGATAATTCCGGCATTCTGCGCAACGAAATCGCCTTCGGCAAAGCCTGGGGCGCCCTGGGGATGGGTTTTGGCGGGCGGACGCTTGCCGGCCGTGTGCCGCAGTCGCAAATGTTCTTTACGGCGCTATCGGCGGCAAGCCAGGGGCGTTTTGTTCCCATGGTCGGCGGCATCCTCATTCGCGATGCGGCGGGGGCCATCATCGGGGCCGTCGGCATTTCCGGCGACGCATCCGCCAATGACGAAAAATGTGGGATTGCCGGTATCGAGGCGGCAGGCCTGACGGCTGATCCGGGGAAACATCCGAGCTGAAAAAGTTTGGGCGGTCACCGGTAGATGCTGCTTGTTTGGAGTCCCGCCTTTAGGCGGTTCTTGCTTCAAGACTCCTCCATAAGGAAGGAAGTCCGCCCACGGCGAAGCCGCTGTAAAGGCGGGGTTACCCGGAGCCGGCATTCATCGTTCCACAAGTCTGCGCCTGACCGTGATTGCCGCAGCGTACAGTCATTGTGGGCGCTGCCGGAAACGGTCCCAGAACGCTTGGGACTCGGCCTGTGACGCCAGCATCGGCTCGAGACACAGTTCGAGATCACGCAGCGTCGCATCGGGTCGCCGCTCTATCGCCAACGTTTCGCCGATCTGGCTAACAACAGCCACGCGCTCCAGCGCGGCGCGATCTGACAGCATCGCCGAAAATTCGGGCCCAAGCCACATACGATCGGCGACGGCACGCAGTTAGCGTGTCCCCCAGCCTTGCGCAGTTTTCTGGTGCACGAAGAGATCGGCGGCGCCCTCGTAGAGAGTGCTCCTGATATGAGTCCGTCTTCGTAGTCCCAAGCTGCGACGTAGGCTTGGCCGATCAACCCTTTGCTCGCCAACGCCTGCATCAGCGAGACAAGTGCGATTTCTTCTGCTTGATTTGCTGGTAACGACAATGACACATGCCCGAGTCGCGCTGCGTACTCCGGCAGGTGCGGATGTGGGGCCGCCGACGTACAATGGAAAACGATGCGCGCTGCATTCCTTTGGCGATAGTCTGAACCCGGGGGACCGCTGAAATGACTTGCGATCGACAACCCTTTGATCGATGGCAGGTCGGCCAAGAGCTTGTCCCACTTGGCTCGTCGCTTCTTGCTCAAGTCAAGTATGAACGGCTTTGCCCCATCGGTCGGCCCAAAGAAGTGGGCATCGTGGACCGGCTCCGTTGCGGCTGACACGAAGAACGTGCGGTCTGGGTCAATGAACGATCGCCAGGTTTCGAGCGCGAGGCACAGCGCCTCATCCGCTCCACCTCGCAGCACTGCGAGGCCGTTCACACGCGTCCGTTGATTCAAGCGAAGCACACCATGGATGCCATGCGGCTGGTCGCGGCCTTTGAGCGGGCGCCACATCTCTGGCAGGACTGTAACCGGATATGAAGTATGAACGTGTGCAGATCGCGGTGCGACGAGGTGGGCTTCTGCGCCCAGTTCTCCATCGCCAACCTTCAACCCGCGACAATATACGAAGACGCGAAAGTCGTGCAGCGAACCGGACGATCGCAAGGCTGTCTTCGAATCGGGCTGTACCCAGTCGGGCACTTCAAGGTCGGGAAAGCGCAACATCGTGCCTCCTGGCACTTCCGGCGTAACCTGAATGTCCCGATTGAGTTTTGGGTCGATCGGGTGGTGCTGCTGCAGCTTGGCTGAAACAATTTCTATGAGGTCCAGATCCAGCGCCGAGCCCGTCAACCGCAATTCGAGACCGCGAGCGGATCCGCCCCGGCTTTCAAAGCAGAACGCGTGGATAGGCGTAACAAAGCCGCGCGGAATTTGCGCGCCGCTGCGATTCATGATGAAGGTTTGGCGCGGGCCATCGTTGACCTCCAGCTTTGGTGGACCGATGGTCTCGCCAGGTGCAAGGATGGATTTCACGCGCAGCAACACGATGTCACTCCGCGGAGCACGCCCTCTCTCTATCTCGCCGAGTTCGTTGAAGGGTGCGAGGTCGATGCCGAAGAGCGGCTCGAGCGCGGGAAAGTGCTCTTCAACGAACGTCTTGCGTTTGGCGAACGCCGTGCGGATGTCGTCGATGGATTTCCCTGGCGAGAGCAGGCGCTGCCACGGCTCCAATGCGCCTCCCGCGAGACCGTGGTGTCCGATTTCGAGCTGGGACAGCAACTGGTCGCCATCCATCAGCGAGAGGATCAGATCGTCGCTGTCGGCGACAATGATGTCGATTGCTGTCCTGTCCGGTGAGCAGTTAAGTTCCCTCAGTAAGCGGCCATCGTCCGACAAGGCTTCAGACGATCTCTCGACATGGTCGAAGAGAAGGAGCCAGCCATGGCCAGCAGGCGCTATCATCATCAGTCGATCGGCCGTCGCCACGTCTGCTGCTTCGACCACGTGCTGCGCCTTCAGCAAGTCCCTGACCGTCTGAGCAAGATCACTTGCGGTGCCATCGCGGCGCAGACACGAGAATCGTGCAAAAAAGCCCATCCGGGAGACTCCTCCATTCCAATTTCACTGTGGCGTCACAGCGATCGCAAGTAGTTAAATCTGAGCTGACCACATTTCTTTCTGCCGGTGCAATTTGGGTTGGATTGTGTTATATTTATGCGAAGGAGGCCCGCCCATGATGGATGACATTACGATCGTCAAGACGCCTTCCGCGCAGGATGAAATTCTCGCGCTCGGCCGCCGGCATGGGATAACCTACCAGCCGACCGCACTGGACGAACTCGGCAATGCGATGGCGCGGCTTGAGGGCGATGACGTGCAGTTGGATGATACCGAAAGCCTGCTGCTGGCGCTGGAACGAGCAGGTCATATTTCGACCAAGGACGCCAACCGTCTGCACGTTGCCTACATAAGGCAGCGCAGACGGTGACCTTCGACGCTTTCGGTGACTTCAGCACGAGAGGCTATCTTCGAAATTCCGAAAGTCTCAAGGATCTCGCCGAAGTCAAGAGGCTTGAGCATCGCGGTTTTCTCAAGAACCTTCCCGACGCAGTCGCTCATTTGAAGCGCGTCGCGCGCGTCTCCTATCAGGATGTGCTCGATACCCATAAAATCCTGTTTCAGGACGTGTACCCATGGGCGGGACAAGACCGTCAGGCCACAGCCCCCAATATCGCGATTGCCAGAGGTGGCCGCGCAGACATGTTTGCCCACCCGCGCTTTATACAAGATGCCGTCCATTATGCGCTGCAGCTTGCCGAAGCCACCATGACGGCACGTCCGGGCGAGGTGATGGGCTATCTCGCGCATGCGCATCCATTTCTCGATGGCAATGGTCGCACCCTCATGGTAGTTCACAACGAACTGGCGCATCGCGCCGGCATCAGCATCGATTGGACCAAGACCAACAAAGACGATTACCTTCAAGCGTTGACCCGCGAACTCGACCGGCCCGGCGCCGGTGGACTCGACACCTATTTGAAGCCGTTTGTTGGCCCCTCGGCGTCGCGCGCGCGGGCGACCGCCGTGCTTCCTAAAATGCGCGGGTTCGCCGGTGGATCCGATACAAAGTGACGTGAAGGATTACGCGGTTCGTAGCCCGGATGGAGGCGATAGCGCGTCGCCAGACGCAATATCGGCGCAATTCGGGGACAGTGCGTTGGGACGAAGACCCGCCTCACTTCTCACGGTCCCAGATCACGATCACCTTGACGACCTTGTTGTTGACGTTGGGATGCGGCATCGGCGGGCTCTCGATGAAGAGCCGGTCGCCTTCGAAGCGGACAAAACGTGTCTGTTCGCCGCCGACCCAGGCCTCGTTCCAGGCGGCTTCCACCTTGGTGATCACCTTGCCGTCCTCGACCCGATAGCGGCCCGTATAGGCGATCATTGTGCGCAGTGCCTGCGCGCGTTCTTCGTCATTCTTCGGGATCGGACGATTGTCGCCGGTCACGAGCGCGAGCCACCGTCCGTCAGCGGTCGCGATCTGCCGCCCGCGGGGATGTTCGCCGAGAACCGGTGAACGTTCCTTGGTCGTCTGGTCTTCGTAGACCACCGAAACCAGCTTCCATGTACCGACGATCTTTTCCTTGTCGTCGGCCACCGCCCCAGTTGCCACAACCATCAAAACCCCGGCTATGAATGCGCGCATGTTACCCTCCTGATTTGGCCGTACATTAGCGCCATCGGTCCGACCTCGTCATGCCCCTTTTGGCGTCGACCGATTGAACAAGGACCCGGTGCCCTCTAACAGGTGTGTCTCGGGCGATGGGACCGCGTTTTCGGAGAAGGAGTGAACAATGCCGGCAGAATTTCAAGGAAAAATCGTGGTCATCTCCGGCGGCAGCCGCGGCATTGGCCGTGGCATCGCGGCGGCGTTTGCGCGCGAAGGCGCGCAGTGTGTTCTTGCTTCTTCGTCGGCGGATAAATTGGCGGTGGCCTCCAAAGAGATTGCCAAGCTGGGCACGGAGCCGCTTGCTGTCGCGGGTGATCTGCGCGAGATCAAGGCATGCGAGCAGGTCTTCTCGCGCGTGTCGGAACGGTTCGGACGCTGCGATATCCTCGTCAACAATGCTGGCCGTACGCGCGCGGGCAACTTTCTCGAACTACCCGACGATGCCTTCGTCGACGGGATTGCGCTGAAATATTTCGCGGCCGTGCGATTGGCGCGGTTGTTCTGGCCGCTGCTCAAGGCGGCGCAAGGGCATGTCGTCAACATCGTGGGGGGTGCCGCGCGCTCGCCTGAACCGGAATTTCTCGTCGGCAGTTCGGTCAATGCGGCGCTCGCCAATTTCTCCAAGGGGCTGTCGAAGCTTGGCATGCGCGATGGCATCAATGTCAATGTGATCCATCCGGGCAATACGGCGACCGAACGGCAGGACGAACTTCTGGCACAACGCGCCGCCGCCACCGGCAAATCGGTCGAGGAACTGCGCGCTGCGGCACTTGCCAAGAGCGGCGTTCGGCGGATCGGCCAGGTTGACGATGTTGCGGCCTTGGCGCTGTTCCTGTGTTCGGAGCGCGCGCGCCACATCCAGGGCACCGCGACGGCGATCGACGGCGGAGCGACCGTCGGTTATTACTGAGCAGTGATCGCCGCGAACCCTCGTTCCAGACCGCCTCTGCCTGGGTCACCCGCGCCCGAACGCTTTTCGCAGTTCGGCCTTGCTGCGCTCGAGAACCCCCAACCGCCTTTTTGACAGGTTTCGTCCCGCCCGGTTGATATAGAAAGTCAGCATCGACATGGCCGATCGGTAGGGCGCTGACTTCCGGCGGGTGCTGTGCTCCGCGGAACGCTTAAGCGAGCGGGCGATCTCGTCAGGTTTTTGCTTGGAGAACACGTTGCGCTCGAGGTCCAGTGCGTCGCTGCTGCGCGTCACTTTGGCCGACCACCGCGACGCCTTGCCGTCACGTCTGGGCCTGCGCGATCTGTCGATTTTCCGTTTTTTGGCCATCGCGAGTCCTCTTCTTCCGCTTTTCCATGGAAAATCAACGCCTCAAATGATCACCGGTTCCAGCGGTCATGGGACGACCGCCATTGGCGAATCGTTGGCTCAAGGGCGCCCGTTGACGATGCTGCGCACGATGTCGATCGCGCGCCGCATCAAAGTCATCGAGGCTTCGAGGGTGCGGAAGGCGGCGTGCGAGGAGAGGGTCACGGTCTCCATGGCAGCAAGCGGATGATCTGGTTTGAGCGGCTCGGCATGGAACACGTCGAGCCCAGCCTGTCCGATCTGGCCACTAAGTAGTGCCTCGATCAACGCGTCTTCTTCAACAAGCCCACCACGCGCAGTGTTGATCAGCATCGCACCGCGCTTCATGTGCGCGATGCGATCGCGATCGAGGATGCCGCGCGTTTCGTCGTTGAGTGCGAGGTTGAGCGAGATCACGTCAGCCGCTGCCAGCAGCGCGTCTAGTTCGACCAGCGGCACGGGCGCATCCGGCCGCTTTGTGCGGTTCCACGCGATCACCTGCATGCCGATGCCGCGCGCCATGCGCGCCACCTCGCCACCGATGCCGCCCAGCCCGATCACGCCGAGCGTCTTGCCCTCGAGCTGCACGCCTTCGAGCGGGCCCCAAAGTCCGGCCCGGACCGCGCGGTCCATCCTGGCAAGCCCCCGGGCGCACGCGAACATCAGCGCCATCGTATGTTCGGCGACGGCACGGTCGCCATAGCCCTTGATGGTGTGCACGGTCACGCCACGAGACTTCAGCGCCGGTACGTCCATGTAGCTCGAGGCGCCGGTGCCGAGAAATACGATATGCCGGAGCGAGGGGCATTGGGCCACCAGCTCGGCGGGCATGTAGGAATGGTCGTCGAGGCAGATATCATAGCCGTTCAGCAAGCGCGGCAGGTCCGGAGGCTTGAAGGCGGCGGTCAGGACCGTGATCGGCGGATCGTCGGGGCGGGACACCCGGGCGAACACGGCGTCGAGCTGGTCGTTGCAGTCGATGAAGATTGATCTCATGCGGCGGTCGCTCCACCCGATGCGCTGATTCCAAAATTCTTTTTCAAAGGGTGCCGCGATGTATCACGAACTCGCGAGCGCGCACCAGTGCGGTTCTCGGTCAATCCATGATATGGCAAAGCGGCAAGCACGGCAGGATGTTATCAGGCACATGGTCGAACCATTCAAAGCTGCCTGCGTGATCGGCTGGCCGGTCGCGCATTCCCGCTCACCAATGATCCACAATCATTGGATCAGCCAACTTGGCCTTGACGCGGAATATCGCCGCGAGGGCGTGCCGCCGGAACAGTTTGCCGATTTCGTCTCCCATCTCGCCGAGCGCGGCTACGTGGGCGCCAATGTCACGGTGCCGCACAAAGAGGTCGCGTTGCGCCTGGCCGATGCGGATGCGCGCGCCCAAGCGGTTGGCGCCGCCAATACGCTCTGGTTCGAGCGCGGCGTGCTCAAGGCCACCAATACGGACGTCGAAGGTTTCATCGGGAATCTCGATGCCTCGGCGCCGGGTTGGGATCACGAACTGCGGACGGCCGTGGTGCTGGGCGCCGGCGGGTCCGCGCGTGCCATCGTTTTCGGTCTTATCGAGCGCGGCATCGCACGCATTTACATCGCCAACCGCAGCGTCGAACGCGCCAAGGCGTTACGCGACCAGTTCGGCAAAGCGATCGATCCGCGGCCCTTCGGTGAGGCCAATCAACTCCTCGGAGAGGCTGGGCTCCTCGTCAATACGACCACGCTTGGCATGAGCGGCCAGCCACCGCTCGCGCTTGATCTTGATCGGCTTCCAGCGAGCGCGACCGTTGCCGATATCGTCTATTCACCGCTCGAAACCGCATTGCTGGCGGCCGCACGGCGACGCGGGCTGCGCGCGGTCGGCGGGCTCGGCATGCTGTTGCACCAGGCGGTCGGTGGATTTGAACGGTGGTTTGGGATTCGACCACAGGTCACGGATGAATTACGTGCCCTGGTCGAGGCTGATCTGTTGCCGAAATGACTGGCGAGCCCGCCCATCATTTGAGCGGCGATCGCTCATCAAATGTTCAATGAGCGAAATCTCATCGATTGCCTAAACAGTAGGCGGCGCGACAATCGTGCTCGCCTTTGTTCTAAACTATTGATTTATATACGTAATAGCATTTGACCGCGCATTTTCAAGGTTTGGCATGGCTGTTGCAAATCCGTTGACCGTCTGCGGCAATGGTCGCCGGCGCAATCACGGAGAGCTTCGTCATGTCGACCTTCGACAACCCGTTCGATCAACGCCGTAGGCTCAATCGGTCCGGATGTGGTTGCGGCCGGCACGTAAGCGAGGCCGAGCATGATCGTGACGCAGCCACGCAAGTCCCGAACACGCAACTCCAATGTGTTGCGGTCGAGAACGAAGACCGGCGCTTTCAAGGCGTCGTCGCATCCGCGGTGATGCGCGCGGTGTTTCCCCAGGACGCGGCGCGCCGCACATTTCTCAAAGCGGTCGGTTCCTCGACCGCGCTTGCAGCGCTCTCGCAGTTCTTTCCGCTCGGCACAGCAACGGAAGTGTTCGCGCAAGGCGGGCCGATCGAGAAGAAGGACCTCAAGGTCGGCTTTATCCCTATCACCTGCGGCACGCCCATCATCATGGCCGAGCCCATGGGCTTCTATGCCAGGCGCGGCCTCAATGTCGAAGTCATCAAGACGGCAGGCTGGGCTGTCATTCGCGACAAGACGATCAACAAGGAATATGACGCCGCCCATATGCTCTCGCCGATGCCTCTTGCGATTACGATGGGGGCGGGCTCCAACCCGATCGCATATACGGCGCCGGCGATCGAGAACATCAATGGCCAGGCGATTACGCTGAGTATCAAGCACAAGGACAAGCGCGATCCGAAGTCGTGGAAAGGATTCAAATTCGCCGTTCCGTTCGACTATTCGATGCACAATTACCTCTTGCGTTATTATGTCGCCGAGGCGGGGCTTGATCCCGACACCGATATCCAGATTCGCGCGGTGCCGCCGCCCGAAATGGTCGCCAATCTGCGTGCCGACAATCTTGATGGCTTCCTGGGGCCCGATCCCATGAACCAGCGCGCCGTCTATGACGGCGTCGGTTTCATCCATATGCTGTCGAAGGACATGTGGGAGGGGCATCCCTGCTGCGTCTTTGCGGCATCGCGTGAATTCATCACCCAGGCACCCAACACCTATGCGGCACTGTTGAAAGCGATAATCGATGCCACCGCCTTCGCAAGCAAGGCGGAAAACCGCAAACAGATCGCGGAAGCCATCGCACCGCCGAACTACATCAACCAGCCGGTCACGGTGTTGGAACAGATACTCACCGGTACGTTCGCGGACGGCCTTGGCAGCGTGAAAAGAGTTCCCAATCGGGTCGACTTCGATCCGTTCCCCTGGGAATCTTTCGCGGTGTGGATCCTCACGCAAATGAAACGTTGGGGCCAGATCAAAGGCGACGTCGACTACGCCGGCGTTGCCAAGCAGGTCTTTCTTGCGACCGATACTGCCAAGTTGATGAGGGAAGCAGGCCTCACGCCGCCTACGGCCACATCGAAGAGCTTCTCGGTCATGGGCAAGGCGTTCGATCCTTCGAAGCCGGAGGATTACATCAAAAGCTTCAGGATCAGGCGGTCGGCGTGAGGGCCCCATGAGCCAGTCGCTCACGCTACGCGCGGGTGTCGTGTCGCTCGCGATCTTCGGCCTGTTCGTTGGCGCCTGGCATCTCGCCACCATGGGGAGCGGACCCGTCGCAGCGATGGATCCCGAATATGCCAAGCTCATGGGCGCGACCGCCACTCAAGGCAAGTCGGCCATGCCGGGACCGCTGGATGTCGCGCAGAAAATCTGGGAGCACCTGAAGAACCCGTTCTACGATCGCGGTCCGAACGACAAGGGCATTGGTATCCAGCTGGCGTTTTCCATTGCACGCGTGCTCACCGGCTATCTGCTGGCGGTCATCGTGGCCATCCCGATCGGATTCCTGATTGGCATGTCGCCGATCATGAATCGCGCGCTTGATCCTTTCATCCAGATACTCAAGCCGATTTCGCCGCTCGCCTGGATGCCGCTTGCGCTCTACACGATCAAGGATTCAAGCCTGTCCTCGATCTTCGTCATCTTCATCTGTTCGGTATGGCCGATGATGATAAATACCGCGTTCGGAGTCTCGGCTGTTCGCAAGGAATGGCTCAATGTGGCCAAGACGCTGGAGGTTGGCACGCTTCGTCGCGCCTTCACCATCATCCTGCCGGCAGCGGCGCCGACCATCCTGACCGGCATGCGGATTTCGATCGGCATTGCCTGGCTCGTGATCGTCGCGGCTGAAATGCTCGTGGGTGGCACCGGCATCGGTTACTTCGTTTGGAACGAATGGAACAATCTGTCGATTACCAATGTGATCACAGCGATCCTGGTCATCGGGCTTGTCGGCATGCTGCTCGACCAGATCCTGGCGCGCGCCACGCGTCTGGTCACATTCCCGGAATGACCATGACTGACAAATTCATTTCCATTGAAGGCATAACGAAGCGCTTTCCTGCGCCGGGCGGCGGACATACGACGGTATTCGAAGATCTCTGGTTGTCGATGGCGTGCGGCGAGTTCACCTGCATCATCGGCCATTCGGGTTGCGGCAAGACGACGGTCCTCAACATCCTGGCCGGCCTCGATCGTACATCGAGTGGTGCCGTGATTGTCGATAACCAGGCGATCGAGGGGCCGAGCCTCGATCGCGCCGTGATCTTCCAAAGCCATGCGCTGCTTCCCTGGCGATCGGTCCTGGGCAACGTCGCCTATGCGGTCTCCTCGAAATGGCGCAAGTACAGCCGGCAGGACATCAGCGCCCAGGCGCAGAAATTCATCGATCTCGTTGGCTTGACCGGATCCGAGCACAAGCGTCCGGCGGAACTTTCCGGCGGCATGAAACAACGCGTCGGAATTGCGCGCGCGCTGTCGATCGAGCCCAAGATCATGCTGATGGACGAGCCATTTTCCGCACTCGATGCGCTCACGCGCGGAACGTTGCAAGACGAAGTCCGCCGCATCTGTCTCGAAACCGGCCAGACCGCCTTCATGATCACCCATGATGTCGACGAGGCGATTTATCTCGCGGACCGCATCGTGCTGATGACCAACGGTCCCGAAGCCGTGATGGCCGAAGTGGTGGAAAATCCATTGCCGAAAGACCGCAATCGCAACGACATTCACAAGAATCCGCTCTATTACGGCGTGCGCAACTACATCATCGATTTCTTGGTGACGCGCAGCAAGAATTTCGCCGCCGAGATGGCGGGGCGGACGCACGATCGGCGAAACGTTCCGATCGTGCGGCCGGGTGCGCCCGAGCCGGTCGTTGCAGCCGGGACTTTGTCAGTTGTTCCGCAATCACGGCCAAATCAGGAACAAAGCAGTTTGGTACAAACCGGTTTGGAACAAACCGGTCTGGCACAGAGCTGCGCTTGATCATTCAATAAGACCTAAACAAAGGAGCCCCCGATGAAACGTTCCGATCTTACGGAGAAGATTCTCGACATCAAGCGCGAGAAAGATTGGTCCTGGAAACATATTTGCTCGCAAATAGGCGGTTACTCCGAGGTTTTGATCGTTGGCGCCTTGCTGGGGCAGATGAAGCTGACCAAGCCGCAAGCGGCGAAAGCCGCCGACTTGTTCGGCCTGTCCAAATCCGAACAGGCCATGCTCAACGAAGTGCCGATGCGCGGGGCCGGCGTGGCGATGCCCCCGACCGATCCGCTGATCTATCGCTTCTACGAACTCGTGATGGTCAATGGCTCGGCCTGGAAGGCGCTGATCGAAGAAGAGTTCGGCGACGGCATCATGTCGGCGATTGATTTCGACATGGTGATGGAGCGGCTGCCGAATCCGAAAGGAGACCGCGTCAAGATCACCATGTCGGGAAAATTCCTGCCGTTCAAATACTATGGCGCCACCGGCAACGTGCCGGAGTATGGGTATAAAGAGGGGTGAGAGAATAAGTGGTAGTGTGATTCGGTGACAGTCCGACGGTCTCGGTGTGACTCCCTCTCCCCTCCGGGGAGAGGGGCGGGGTGAGGGGGAACCATTAATTGATTTGGAACCCCCTCACCCCAGCCCTCTCGGCGGCTTTGCCGCCCCCGGAGGGGAGAGGGAGTCGCACCGAGTTAGTCGATAGTCCATCGCGCCACTCAACGCACTTGGTCGATTCACTATAGCGTCGCCAAGCGTTTCGCCCTACCAATCCGCCGTTACGGAACGGGAGGGTGCTCATGACCATGACTCGGCGGAATCTGCTTGGTGCGGTGGCCCGGCTCGGCGGCGCCGGCGCGGTCTACGAGACGCTGGCGGTATGGGAATTCCTCAAACCTCCGCCGGCGCTGGCGGCCGGCCTTGCGCTGCGACAAGAATCCGGGCGAGGCAAGACCGTCGCCATCCTGGGAGCTGGCGTCGCAGGACTCTGCGCGGCCTATGAGCTTGATCGAGCGGGTTACGATTGCGTGCTGCTCGAAGCCTCGCGCCGCATCGGCGGACGAAGCCTGACGCTGCGTCGCGGCGACGGCTTCAAGGAGATGAACGGGCCTTTTCAGGAATGCCTATTCGACGAAGGGCAATATCTCAATGCGGGTCCGGGACGCATCCCCCATCACCACGTGCATGTCATCGACTATTGCCGACAGTTTGGGGTCACGTTGCAGCCATATATTTTTGCAAGCCGCGCCAATCTGGTTCACACCAGCCATCTCGGCAATGGCAAGACGATGCAGGTGCGCCGCGCGTATTTTAGTCTGCAGGGCCACGTGGCGGAGCTGCTCGACAAATGCGTCACCAAGCCGGACATGGACCTGCCAGTACCGAAATCCGACCTTGAGAGTTTTCGCGACATGCTGGCCAAGTTCGGGGACCTCACCAAGATCGAACGTGACGGCAAGGTCACCTATTCGTATCGGAACCAGTATGGATGGGCCGGCTATGACGTGCCACCCGGCCTCGCCAATGAGCCCGGGCGTCCCATGAGCCCGATGGCGCTGGACGAAATCCTGCGCTCGCGCGTGTGGGACGACTATATTTTCCGCGACCAGGAATATTTTTGGCAGACCTCGCTGATGGAGCCGGTCGGCGGCATGGACAATTTCGTCAAGTCTTTCGCGCGCCAACCATTGATGATGGGGAATGGCACGATTGAGGGGCTGGTGCGTTTCGGCGCCAAGGTGACAGCGATCGAGAACTCGAACGACGGCGTTGCTATCCTCTACGATGACCGCGGCAGCGAACGCAGGTTCAACGCCGATTTTTGCGTGTGCACGATCCCGATGCCGATCTTCAAGAATCTCCAGACTAATTTGCCGGCGCGCTACATGGCGGCGGCCCAGGCGCTGCCCGTGCAGGCGGCCGGTAAGGTCGGCTGGCAGGCCGATCGCTTCTGGGAGACGAAAGATCAGATCTACGGCGGCATCTCCTGGACGACCGACGACATCACGCAAGTCTGGTATCCGTCGTCGGGCTTTCTTTCGCGCAAGGGCGTGCTCACCGGCGCCTACATGTATGGCGAGGCCGCCGATCGCTTCAATGCGAAACCGATCACCGAGCGCCTGCACATCGCGCGCGCGCACGGCGACAAGCTCCATCCGGGATTTGCCAGCGCGGTCGAACATGGCATTGCGATCGGCTGGAACAATATGGAATTCGAACAGTTCGCCTGGGCCAACGAAGGCGATCCGAATTTCCAGGCCAATGCGGAAGTTCTTTCAACGCCACAAGGCCGCTTCCACATGGCGGGCGACCAGATCACATTCTGGAGCGGCTGGCAGGAAGGCGCGATTTTGAGCGCCTGGGAGACGTTAAAATCGATCGATAGGCTCGTTAGTTCGAGGTGAGCACTGCGCCACCTGAAAGCCGCGCCGAAATATGATAGCGTTGGCGCCGAGGAGATCTTACATGCATGTGATGCCGCCCCATCTCGATACTTTGATCCGCAGGTTGCAAGCGACGAGTATCGCGTACCAGACCCGTCTCGCGGAGCGGATAATCAAGCTCTCGACAGCCTTTGCCGAGGACTATGAGGGGCACACCCTGTCGGCTCAATCGCTTGCAGGATTGGTTGATTTCCTCGAAGCGAGCGCGGCTTCGGGCTACCCCGACCTGACCGCGACGCCCGCAGGCGATGTCTACGCCGAATGGCATGGCCCTGAGGGACGCCGCCTGACGATCGAGTTCCTCGCTTCCGGCGACGCTCGCTATCTCCTGTTTCGGCCAAACCCCAAGCATCCCCAACGCGTAGACCGCCTTACCGGTACGACCATCATCGATGCGCTGCCCGAGACTGTCGCTCCGCTCGCCCTGTTGACAGGCCTTGCTGCGTGAAGGGTGACATTGTTCCGGACGCTTCGCGCTCAGGCCAGCAACAACACCCGCAATTCACGCAGCGAGCGCAACTTGTCGATGTTCCTCACCGCCTCTACGAGTTTGCGCGCGCGCTCCGGTCCGATGATCGGCAGAACGAGATCATGCGCCTTGCCTTCGATTTCCTGCGTGGTCATCGGATTGTCCGGCGTGCCGCGCACCGCCTTGGCGTGATGACGCACGGTGGCGCCGCTCGCAAGATCGATTTCGACAATGGCCTGGCGGGCCGGAACCGCCTTGGTGAGTTCCGGGCTCGGGATCATGGTGATGCGGCTGCGCACAGCCCGTATGGTCTTGTCGTTCATGCGGCTGTGATCGTGGGTCGCCTCGAAACTCACGGTGCCGTCCACGATGGCGATCGATGCCAGGTGTTGTACGCAGAGGTCCGGGCTCGAGCGGTTGTCGACGATATGCATGCGGTCATCTGGCATAGTAATGCGGATCGCCTTGATGTCGTCCGGGCGCATCCGATGCTCCGCGGCGAGAGCAGTTGAGGCGTCAAGCACAGCCTGGATCGGCGAGCCCACGCACCATTTCTTGATCGTGGCCTCCATGATCTCGAACCGTGTGCCGAGCCCGCGCGTGAGTTCCTCCGGCGCCGGCTTTTCGCCAAAGGCCGTGTAGAAGTTGTTGCGGCCCGTGAACGGATCCTCAATGCCGGTACACCCGGCTGCCACCATGAGGGCACCGGCCACGCCGTTTCGCGCCCCCATGCCGCCGAAGTCGAAGGCCTTTTCCACATGTTCGCTGTCGCGATGCCAATAGGGCACGCCTGATGCCTGCTGGCCCGCGTAAGAGAGAACGTGCCGCACTTGTCGTGCATCGAAACGCAGCAGCGCGGCAGCGGCTGCTGCCGCTCCGAACGCGGTGCCGAGACTGTGCGTGCTGTGCCCCGGCCTGTTGTTGGGTTCTGAATAGCCCATCGACATGTTGAGCCGCGCCCCGATGTCATAGCCGAGCGCGACAGCACGAACGAATTGCGCGCCCGAGCATTCCTTGAGTTCGGCGACTGCAAGTGCCGCCGGCACGATCCCGCAGCCCGGGTGGAAACGGCCGCCGAGATGGGAATCGTCGGTTTCGTCCGCATGCCCTGACATTGCGTTGGCAAGGGCCGCGAACTCGGCCGGCACCAGGAACGATGTGCCGATGACAAGGGCTTCAGGCACCCCAGCGAGGCGGCTCACATATCCGGTGGCGAGCCTGCCGGCACGCAACCGCGAGCCGGAGACGATTGCCGCGATCGTGTCGAGGACGTGGTGGCGGGTTTTCTCGGCGACCGCCGGGGGCAGGGCGCGATCGGCGGTGCCGGCAATGTACTCGGACAGAGCTTTGGTCAGCGGAGAAATCGGTTCGGTGGATTGAACACCGGATTGATCACTGGATTGCTCACTCATGGGGCCTCGCGTATGGGATTGAGTTCGTATACTGCCCGGTGTCGTGACCGGTGACAATCAACGCATTCGTGGAGGCCCAATTGCCAGGTGATCGAACGCTCGACGGACAGGTCGCAATCATTACGGGGGGCGTGCGCCGCATCGGCAAGGCCATGGCGCTTGCGCTGGCGCGCGACGGTGCAGCCGTCGTCATCAATGCGCGTTCCTCGCGCGCGGAAGCCGACAAGGCGGCAGCCGAAATCACGGCAGCAGGTGGCCGTGCGCTGGTCCATATGTCCGATATCACGGACGAGGCCGCGGTCGGCCGGATGGTCGATACGGTGGTGGCAACGTTCGGCCGGGTGGACATTCTCGTCAACAATGCAGCCAATCGCGGCGAGGCGCATTTTCTCGATATGACCTACAAGCAGTGGCGCGACATTCTCGCAGTCATCCTTGACGGCGCGTTCCTGTGTTCGCGTGCGGTGCTGCCCCACATGGTCAAGAATAAATATGGGCGGATCATCAATATGGGCGGGGTAAGCACGCATCTGGGTGCGCCCGGTCGCGCGCATGTGGCCACCGGCAAGATGGGGATCGTAGGATTCACCAAGGCGCTGGCGTCGGAATTTGCCCCGCACGGGATCACGGTCAATTGCGTGGTGCCAGGCAAGATCGGCGGCGAGCGCTCGGCCACATCGGGCAGCGGCATCAAGGCCGCGCTGCCGGTCGGCCGCGAAGGCACTCCGGAGGACGTGGCCGCGATGGTGCGCATGATCTGTGAGCCCACAAGCAGCTATCTTACGGGACAAACCTACCATGTGAGCGGCGGGCTCTATATGCCGTGAGGAATTCTTTCTATAATCCTGCCATCGCCGCGCAAGTTGGCGAGATTGGGAGGACACCATGATCACGCGTCGCACCTTCGTGAAGGCAAGTTCTGTGGCGGCACTCACGGCCGCGGGAGCCGGGCTTGCGCCAGGACCAGCACAGGCTCAAGGGCAAACGCAGGAAGTGCCGAATTCCACCGGCGCCAACCCGCCCAAACTCAAGGCGCCGGCGAATGCTGCCGACTGCCACATGCATACCTATGATCCGGCGCGCTTTGCGATGCCGCCCAATCCGCGTCCGGCACCGACCAATGCGCGGGTCGAGGAATATAGGTTGCTGCAGAAGCGCATTGGCACGAGCCGTGTGGTCATCGTGCAGCCGCGCAACTACGCGACCGACAACCGCGTCACGCTCTACGCTATTTCCCAATTCGGCCCTAATGCACGCGGCGTTGCGGTGGTCACTCCGGAGATCACGGACGCGGAGTTGAAGGCGTTCAACGAGGGTGGCATCCGTGGCATTCGCTTCAGCCTTAGCGACCCATCGTCGCGCGCGGTGACGCCGGAGATGGTGGAGCCGCTTGCCAAGCGCGTGGCGGATCTCGGCTGGCACGTGCAGTTCAACGTCGACGGCGAAATGATCGACCAGATGGCGGCGGTCCTGCGGCGGCTGCCGACCCCGATCGTGTTCGATCATCTGGCCCATCCGCCGCTGCCGGCCGGCATCGACCATTCGTCACACAAGATCGTACGCGAACTGATCGACAAGGGCCGCACCTGGGTGAAACTGTCGGGGGCCTATTCGAACAGCAAGGTTGGCCCGCCCGCTTATCCGGAGTCGACCAAGATCGCGCAGGCCTTCGTCAAGGCC
Source organism: Xanthobacteraceae bacterium (assembly GCA_035300505.1). Taxonomy (GTDB): domain Bacteria; phylum Pseudomonadota; class Alphaproteobacteria; order Rhizobiales; family Xanthobacteraceae; genus VAZQ01. The sequence goes on along the minus strand of DATGVJ010000576.1, from coordinate 3 downwards.
GCG
>DATGVJ010000575.1:0-5327 GCA_035300505.1 Xanthobacteraceae bacterium | reverse complement strand
CGTTTCATCAAGCACACACAGGCGCGGCTCCAGCAGCGCCATCTGCAGGACCTCGTTACGCTTCTTTTCGCCGCCCGAAAATCCCACATTGACGCCGCGCCGGAGCATGTCCTGCTCGATGCCAAGCCTGCCTGCCACCTCACGCACGGTTTTGATAAATTCCGGCGTCAGCATCTCGGCCTGCCCGCGCTTCTTGCGTTGCGCATTGATCGCGGTGCGCAGGAATGTCATGGTGGCAACGCCAGGGATTTCGAGCGGATATTGGAAGGCGAGGAACACGCCGTTGGCAGCACGTTCGTCCGGCGCCAACGCCAGAAGGTCTTCGCCGTCAAGAAGCACATGACCCTGTGTAACTTTATAGGCTTCCTTGCCGGCTAGCACATAGGAAAGTGTCGACTTGCCGGAACCGTTCGGGCCCATGATGGCATGAACCGCCCCCTTCTCGACCGTCAGGTCGAGGCCGTTGAGGATTTTCTTGCCGTCGATCTCGACGTGCAGGTCTTTGATTTCAAGAAGCATGTTGTTGAATTTCCTCAGCACCCACCGGGCGATAAAGCGTTACGCCCTCGGTCATCCGACAGACCCCTCTAAAGAAATCGAAATCAGCTTCTGCGCCTCGACCGCAAACTCCATCGGCAATTGCTGCAGCACATCCTTGACGAAGCCATTGACGATAAGAGCGACCGCGTCCTCCGCCGACAAGCCGCGCTGGCGGCAATAGAACAGCGTGTCTTCCGAAATTTTCGAAGTTGTCGCTTCGTGTTCGAACACGGCGGAAGCGTTCTTGGCCTCGATATAGGGGATCGTATGGGCGCCGCAGTGCTGGCCGATCAATAGCGAGTCGCAATTCGTGAAGTTGCGCGCGCCCGCGGCCTTGCGATGCGCCATCACCTGGCCCCGATAGGTATTGTTCGAATGGCCTGCCGATATGCCCTTCGAGATGATACGGCTGGTGGTGTTCTTGCCCAGGTGCAGCATCTTGGTACCGCTGTCGACCTGCTGATAGCCGTTCGAAATCGCGATCGAATAGAATTCGCCACGCGAGTGATCGCCGCGGAGAATGCAGCTCGGATATTTCCAGGTGATGGCAGAGCCGGTTTCGAGTTGCGTCCAGGAAATCTTCGAACGCGCGCCGCGGCAATCGCCGCGCTTGGTGACGAAGTTGTAGACCCCGCCGACGCCGTTCTTGTCGCCCGGATACCAGTTCTGGATGGTCGAATATTTGATCTCCGCGTCGTCAAGTGCGACGAGTTCGACCACCGCGGCATGGAGCTGGTTCTCATCGCGCGATGGCGCCGTGCATCCTTCCAGATAACTCACATAGGCGCCCTTGTCGGCGATGATGAGCGTGCGCTCAAACTGGCCGGTATTGCGCTCGTTGATACGGAAATAGGTCGAAAGCTCCATCGGACAGCGTACGCCTGGCGGCACGTAGACGAAGGAGCCGTCGGAAAACACCGCCGAATTGAGCGTCGCAAAGAAATTGTCGGACGCGGGCACAACGGTGCCAAGATATTTCTTCACGAGATCGGGATGCTTTTGCAGCGCCTCCGAAATCGGCATGAAGATGACGCCGGCCCTGGCGAGTTCGGCCTGGAAGGTGGTCGCAACCGAAACGGAGTCGAACACCGCATCAACTGCCACGCGGCCATAACCATTGCCGCCCTCGCTGCTGCCTTCCTCCCTGTCCTCGTCTTTGCCGTCTTGGCCCGCTGGCTTCTGCACGCCCGCGAGGATTTCCTGCTCGCGCAGCGGAATGCCGAGCTTACGGTAGGTTTCAAGGATTTCCGGATCGATTTCGTCGAGCGACTTCGGGCCCTCCTTCTTCTTGGGGGCCGAATAGTAATAAAGGTCCTGATAGTCGATCGCCGGGTAATGGACCCGCGCCCACTTCGGTTCCTGCATGGTCAGCCAGCGCCGATAGGCTTCAAGGCGCCAAGCCAGCATCCAGGCGGGCTCGTTCTTCTTCTCCGAGATAAATCGAACGATGTCTTCGGACAGGCCCTTGGGGGCCTTGTCCGATTCGATCAGCGTCTCGAACCCGTATTTGTATTGGTCAACGTCGATCCGGCGGACTTGGTCCACCGTTTCTTGTACGGCCGGCATTTTCCCTCCGCTGCGGTTTCAAGGACCGCAGGTTGGTCGGTTTACGGTCGGGGCATCGCCAAGTCAGATGACCATGTCAGATCGCCATGTCAGGCGGCAATGTCCTTGGACCTATTATTAAGTAATGCCCCCGACACATTAATCCAAGCGCGGAGGAACCTTTCGACATCATTTTCCGTCGTAGAAGCCCCGAGACTCACACGAACCGCCCCACGGGCGAGGTCAGGCCCCGCCCCCATGGCGGCGAGGACGTGCGAAGGCGCAACCTTTCCGGACGAGCAGGCAGCCCCCGAGGACACTGCCACCCCCTCCAGATCGAAGGCAATCACGGCCGTTTCGGCCTTCATGCCCGGCAAGGCCAGAAGTGTCGTATTCGGCAGGCGGTCCACATTTTCGGCAAATATCACGATCGTGGGGGTCGCCGAGCGCAGGCCTGCCTCCAGCCGATCTAGCAGCTGCCGCATCCGCGCCGTGTCTGCTTCGAAATTCTGGCGGGCAGCCATGGCCGCCGCGCCAAAGCCCGCGATGGCAGCTACATTTTCAGTTCCGGCCCGGGCGCCTCGTTCCTGTCCGCCCCCGGTGATCAACGACACCAGATCAAGCCTCCGCTCGCGCTTGACCAGAGCGCCGACGCCCTTCGGGGCCCCGATCTTGTGCCCAGAAAGGGTGAGAAAATCGACGCCAAGCGTATTGATATTGCAAGGTATTTTACCCGCAGCCTGCACCCCGTCTCCGTGCACGAGGCCGCCCGCCTCATGCACCGCATCCGCAATGGCGGACAGGGGCTGAACGGCACCAGTTTCGTTGTTGGCGACCATGACTGAAACCAGTGGACGCAGTCCTTGCGCCGCCAGATCACGAAGCCGCTGGCCGAGCGCCGCCAAGTCGACAAGCCCCTCACCAGAAACCGGCAGTTTTTCAACCATAGCAGCAGGAAACCGGCCGCCCGCGAGGACCGATGGATGCTCGATGGCAGAGACCAGCAGTCGGTCGAAGCGTTTGCCATGCGGCCCGTCACCCGGTGCGAGCGCCAGCACGTTCGCCTCGGTCCCCCCAGAGGTAAAAATCACGTTCGGGGGTTCCGCCCAGACGAGCAGCGCGACCCTTTCCCGCGCCTCCTCCACCACGCGGCGCGCGGCTCGCCCTTCAGCATGAACGGACGAAGGATTGCCCAAAATATCCAGTGCAGCAGTCATGGCGGCACGCGCCTCCGGCCGCATCGGCGCGGTCGCATTCCAGTCGAGATAAACCCGTTCGTCCATGATTTTCGGTGCGCTTTCAAGAATTGGCCGGCTTGGAATATAGTCGTATCGGGCGAAGGCCTTCGAAAAGCTTGCTTTTCGTCCCCGCGATGGTGTTAAAAGCGCCTTCCGCGGCCATCCGGCATCGCACGCGTCCATCGGGATAGACCGCGCCATTGCCCAAAAACTAGAATGGTTTTAGGTACTTAAGTGGACCGGCCGTATCCGTCAAGGACGCGTTGCAAGCACTAGCCGCGGCCCGCTTCGCCACAAGGATTGAGGCCAAAAAGCAAATGCCTGAAATCATATTCACCGGCCCAGCCGGACGGATCGAGGGCCGGTATCACCCGGCCCGCCAGAAGAACTCGGCGATCGCCATCGTGCTTCATCCGCACCCGCAATTTGGCGGGACGATGAACCATCAGATCATCTACCAGCTTTACTACGCCTTCGTGCACCGGAACTTTTCGGTGCTGCGGTTCAACTTTCGGGGTGTCGGGCGCAGCCAAGGATCGTTCGACCACGGCCAAGGCGAGTTGTCGGACGCAGCCGCGGCTCTCGATTGGGCTCAAACGATCAATCCCGAGGCGCGCAGTTGTTGGATTGCGGGCTTTTCGTTCGGCGCCTGGATCGGCATGCAATTATTGATGCGACGCCCCGAGATCGAGGGTTTCATCTCGATCGCGCCGCCCGCGAACCTCTATGACTTCTCCTTCCTGGCGCCCTGCCCGTCATCGGGCCTGATCATCCATGGCGACAAAGACGCCGTGGTTCCGCACAAGGACGTCACCAGTCTTGTCGACAAGCTCAAGACCCAGAAAGGAATCGTGATTGATCAAAAGGTTATCGTCGGCGCCAACCATTTCTTCGACGATCGTATCGAACCGCTGATGCAGTCGATCGGCACCTATCTCGACAAGCGCCTCAAGATCGAGCCCACCCAGACGCCCACTGGCTAGTGGCGCGCGTCATTTAATTGAAGGGATCGCAAAGCCTTCGATTTCGTAGGGGCGGCCCTTCGGCGGCTTGCGCCGCGGTGGCCGCCCGGGGTTCAGCAAACTCCGCACGTTGTGTGGGTCGCGTTGCGGGCGGCCACAAGGGCCGCCCCTACGCAAAACCAATCCCTTCAATTAAGATGACGCGCACGACCAGTACGCATATCGATTGCGAGATGCCATGAGCGCCTACAAATCCGATTTTCTGCAAGTTCTCGCCGAACGCGGTTTCATTCACCAAGTCTCGGAGCCGGAGGCGCTTGACGCTCTGGCAAAATCGTCGTGCATCACCGCCTATATCGGTTTCGATTGCACCGCGCCGTCGCTCCACATCGGCTCCCTGTTGCCGATCATGATGTTGCACTGGATGCAGCAGACCGGCCACCGTCCGATCGCGCTCATGGGGGGCGGCACGACCCGCGTCGGCGACCCCTCCGGCAAGGATGAGAGTCGCAAGATTCTTACCGACGACGACATCAATCGGCACCTCGTCGGCATTCGCGCGGTCTTTTCAAAATTCCTCAAGTTCGGCAACGGGCCCACCGATGCCATCATGGCCAACAATGCGGATTGGCTCAATTCGCTCAACTACATCGATTTCCTGCGCAACGTCGGCCGGCATTTTTCGATCAACCGCATGCTGGCCTTCGACTCGGTGAAGATGCGGATCGAGCGAGAACAGGAACTCTCATTCCTTGAATTCAACTACATGATCCTGCAGGCTTACGATTTTGTCGAATTGAACAAGCGCCACGGCTGCGTGTTGCAGATGGGCGGCTCCGACCAATGGGGCAACATCGTCAGCGGCATCGATCTCGGACGCCGCATGCGCAATGCGCAGCTCTTCGCCCTCACCGCTCCTCTCATCACGACGTCGTCTGGCGCCAAGATGGGCAAGACCGTCGCGGGCGCGGTGTGGCTGAACGCCGACATGTTGAGCCCCTATGACTATTGGCAGTTCTGGCGCAACACCGAGGATGCCGAC
>DATGVJ010000574.1:0-2076 GCA_035300505.1 Xanthobacteraceae bacterium | reverse complement strand
GTGTTGAGATCATCGCACAGCGCCTCCAGAGCGGAAGGGGCCAATGCGGTATCGGTGTCGGCGACAAACGCGGGATGCTCGCATAATGTTTCAAGGGTCCGGAAGCTCTCCTCAAGCCCCCGGACCGTCCAATCCATCGGCTGGCGATAGTGCGTTCGCATCATGTTGAAGCGCAACACCTCCCTGGGCCAATCCGCAAGCAAGTCGCGGATCGTAAAGAAATTCCCGAGGCTCTTCGACATCTTCTCGCCCTCGACCTGCAAGAAGCCGTTGTGCATCCAATAGTTCGCCATCACCGGCGTATCGAAGGCGCAACGCGATTGAGCGATCTCGTTTTCATGATGGGGGAAAACCAGATCGATGCCGCCGCCGTGAATATCGAAGGTTTCGCCAAGATGTTTCCACGACATCGCCGAGCATTCGATATGCCAGCCCGGCCGCCCGGGCGTCGCGATGCCGGATGGCGAGGGCCACGCCGGTTCCCCCGGCTTCGAGGGCTTCCACAGCACGAAGTCCATCGGGTCGCGCTTGTACGGCGCAACGTCGACGCGCGCGCCGGCCAGCATTTCGTCGAGCGGCCGGTTTGACAGCCGGCCGTAATCCGTCATGGAGGGCACCGCGAACAGGACGTGCTCCTCCGCCACATAGGCATTGCCGGCAGCCACGAGACGCTCGATCAAAACCCTCATTTCGGCGATGTGGTCGGTCGCGCGCGGCTCGATGGTGGGGGCAAGCGCCCCTAGTGCTGCGACGTCGTCGTGGAATTGCCGCTCGGTTCGTTGCGTAACGAGACGGATCGCCTCATTGAGGGGCAGGCCGGGGTTCTCCTCGGCGGCGCGCGCATTGATCTTGTCGTCGACGTCCGTGATGTTGCGGACATAAGTGACTTTGGTTTCGCCCTTGCCGCCATCCCATGCGCCCGCCTGCGCGAGGTGCCGCAGCAGCCTGAACAAAAGGTCGAAAACGATGATCGGGCGGGCATTGCCGATATGGGCAAAGTCATAAACCGTCGGCCCGCACACATACATCCGCACATGCGCCGGATCGATCGGCCGAAACGGCCGCTTGTCGCGCGCAAGGGTGTCGTAGAGCTTGAGTTCCATAGGACGCTCCCAATCGGGCTCACCCGCTGGCGTCCATTGTGTCTTGATCAGAGGATAAAGACGGCCGGCGCCAGCAAAGATGCTAGCTAATAATCTCGCGGCAAATGCCGGAATTTACATTAAGGCCGATCATGCGGTTCACAATGGGCAACGCTACGGCCGGCGTCAAGTGTTCCATTGAATGAATCTAGAGAGGCCCGTACCCTATTTTGCCCCAATGACCAACGGCATCCTGTGGAAAACTAATAGTTTCGATGCGAGGAAAATCTGTCGGTGAGTGTGTCTTTTCTGCTCTAGGCGAGACGACCAGCGCACGGTAACAGCATTTTAAGTTTTAAATGATCCGAGTCGGGGCGGCTTAACGGAAACTCAACCGTTTATCCTGCATTTTATTCAAATTGTACCGATCCGGTGCACAAGGGGCGAGCGATCCATGCGGTATTACCTTGCCATCATTGCCGGTCTGGCGATTCTATTCGGCAATGTTGCGGCGCAAGCTGAAAAGCGTCTTTTCATCATTGCGAACAATCCTGATGCCTATGGCGTCGATCGATGCCTTGCTTCGGGGGCCAGTTGCGGCGCCGTCGTCGCCGCAGCCTATTGCAAGTCGCATGATTTCGATCTGGCGGCGTCGTTCCGCAAGGTCGAACGCGATGAAATCACCGGCGCGGTGCCAGCCAACAGCAATGCATGCCCGCGTGGCGGCTGCAAAGAATTCGTCGCCATCGAGTGCTCCCGGTAAGGGCTCAGGGACCAGCTTCAAGACCAGCGACACGCCGCGTATTCGGGGTACAACTCTGATGCGTCTTGCCGTAGGAAGGGCCGCGTGAACGCGGAACTCCAAACCCCTCCTCGCACCGTTGCGCGACGGCTGAACTTCGGCCATCTTTGCCGCCGAGCGTGGCGGCCGGTGACGCCCGCACGCCGCTGTGGGGCGTGGCCATATGATGAATTCTATTAAAGATAAGGCTGC
>DATGVJ010000573.1:0-18568 GCA_035300505.1 Xanthobacteraceae bacterium | reverse complement strand
TGCGACAGCCGGCCGCTTTCGAGTGTTGTGTTACATCGGGCACCCCCGCGACAGAACGGACCCGGGTATTTTGGCCAAAACGAACCCAAAATCTTGTTGGATGTTCGCTCCGCTCGCCCCGAAGGCCTCCCCATTGGCGCTACGTAAAGGACAGTAGCCCGGATGGAGCGGAAGAAACGCGCTTGCGCGTTGATGACGCGCAGTCCGGGGACCTGCCACGCTGCAAGTCCGCCCCGGATTGCGAATCTTGAACGCGCCAAAGGCGCGTTCGCGATTCTCCATCCGGGCTACGGTCCTTCACGCCAACGGCCCCGCCCCCTCACGCCCCCTTCGGCGGCGCGATACGCGCCGCGGCCGCCAACAGCTGATCTTCCAACCCCTTGATCCATGACGTGTCCTCGCCACGCGTGGTGCGCACGGAACGAACGAGCGCGATGGTGCGTGCGGTCGATTCCAGTTCCCAGGCGGCACGCGCCAGCGCAAGAGCCTCGGACAGTTGCTCCTCCGCGTCGTCCAGGTCCTTGGCCAAGATGGCAAGCTCCATCAGGGTGGCATGATCCCAATAATCGGCGTTCATTTCGGCCTTGCGCGTCGCGGAGTAGCGCACAACGGGAAGGAGCTGCGCCTGCCGGGGATCGGGTTTGTCCTGCATCTCCATCAGGGTCACGGCGTTGATCCCCGGAAAGGCATCGCGCCAATCGGTCTGGAAACCTTCGAGATAGGTTTCGATCGCGCGCCGTAGAAGGCCGCGCGCTTCCGGGCGCCCCTCCTTGCGGGCGAGGTCCCAGCGATCCTTGTAACTGCGGCCGAGCAGCGCATTAGTTTCGCTCGAGGGACCGAATTCGCCGATGACGGCCTTGAGCACCTTCTCAGCCTCCTCGAAGCGGCCCTCGCGGTTGAGCGCAAATCCGAGCTGCTCGCGCATCATCTTGGCGCGCTGCAGCGGCACCGGCATGCGGTGGTACAGTTCGATCATGCCGGCGTGGGCCTTGACGTCGCGCAGCGACAAGAACAGATCGACGACGACGCCGGATTCGACCTCGAGCAGGTTGCCAAGGCCAGGCTCGGCGGCGATCTGCTCCACGGCAGTTACGCCCTGGCGGACGGCCGCCGCCAAACGGTCCTTGTACTTCTTGGAATAGTCGACGCTCTTGCGGAACACATCCGTCTTGGTGTGGTCGATATCCTGGCGCGGCAAATCGTCGATCAGCTGAAAGATCGGGCTGTCGTCGTGCGGATCGGCACGCGCCACACTGAGTTGATTTGCGATCGCCGCAATGGGTCCGTCGATGTCGACGGGCTCGCCCTTGCCGTCGGTCCGGTAGGAAATCCCGCGCACCAGCGCGATGTCGAAGGGAATGACCGTGCCCTCGACGAACAAAAGGACGGTGCTGCGCGGCCGCAGCGCATGCCTGATCCCGAGTTCGTAGAAGACGTTGGGATTGGCGCCGGTGATGTCGGCGATGGCGTAGTGGCAAAGCATCAGGCGCTCGAACATCGGCTTGTGGATGGTGCCGCCGATCTTCTCTTCGTCGGCGCGCACCGGCTCAAGCCCCGCCTTCACCACCGCCGGCGCGATCACCTTCTGATAGACGGAATCGAAATTGGTGACGCGGCCGGCCTTGTCGGCCTTGGTGCCGAACGGCATGAGCACAAAGCAAAGTGGCGCCAGCGGTTCTATGTTTTCCATGTAACAAGTCCCTGCATTGCAATAGAGTGCGTGGATTCGAACTTCCACGACCAAGCTAACCGAGGATACCGATGCCCGCCAAAAAGAAGACCACCAATAAAAAGACCACGATGAAGGCGCCAACCAGGACGTCCAGGAAAAAGTCTCTGAACACGATGGCGCCATGCCGCCTGCCGCCGATCGCGGAGGAAACGATGACGCCGGCACAGCGGGACTTGATGACATCGATCAGTTCCGGACCGCGCGGCCGCTTTAAGATGAGCGGACCGTTCTACTGCTATCTGCATGCCCCCGCCTTCGGCGAACTTGCGCAAAAACTCGGCGCCCACTTGAGGTTCGGGACCAGCATAGCTCCCCGCCTGTCGGAATTTGCCATTCTGGCCACAGCGCGGCACTGGAAATCGCAATATGAATGGGCGGCCCACGCCATCATCGCGGAACAGAAGGGCGTGACGCCGGAAACAATCCGCGACCTGCGCGCCGGCCGATACCCCAAAAAGGCGCCGAAGGATGAACGGGTGATCTTCGACTTTGTCGCGGAAGTCTATCGGCACAAACGGGCCGGCGACCGGGCCTACAAAGCGGTCCATGCGCTCCTGGGCGACGCCAGCATGGTCGAACTCGTGGGCCTGCTGGGCTATTACGCAATGGTGGCCATGACGCTGGATGTCTTCCGCATGCCGATCCCGGACGGCACGCCGCTCCCGTTCACAGAACCGACGGTCCGCTAATGTCCCTTATGCTCGCCGACGGCCGGCGCCGGCCCGCCCAGCGGCTGCACCGCGAACTCGACATCCACCTTGCCGGCACGCTCGAACACGAGCGTGCCTTGGACACGTCCCCCTTGAGTAATCGGTTGTTTCAGCCCGATCAACATCGCGTGAAGACCGCCTGGTTCGAGCGTCACGGTCGATCCAGGCTTGATCTCAAGGCCACCAGTGACGGGGCGCATTTTCGCGACGCCGTCCTCGGTCACCATGTTGTGGACCTCGAAGCGCCCCGCGACCGCCGTCGAACCACCCACCAAGCGATCCGCCACGGACCCCTTGTTGGTGATCGTCATATAGACCACGGCGACCGGCGCGCCCCGGGGGGTAGCCCGCGTCCAAGGGTTGCCGACCTCGATCGAGCCAACGGAGAAATTCTCAGCCGAGGCCAGGGTCGCGCCCAGAGCCACCGCCAAACCAACCAGAATTGCGAAAGATTTCATGCCGCCATTGTAGGAATCAAAGTGACGTGCGTCCAGTATGAGCCGAGACCGTGCTGGAAGCCAATCAAGGCGGACGCACCCCACCCCGCCCTGCCACCGCGCGCACCCGGCTCAAGCGAGGATGGGAATCCCGAAATGCGAGCCGCGACCCTTCTTCAAATTGGTCGCCCGCTATTGGACGCAACAATGCAGAAGGCCCGCCCGTCGCCGGCGCCCGCTCTCGCAGCGTGAATATGCGGTGGCGAACGAAAGCAACGACCGCCAGGAACACCACAACAACGGGCCAGGCCCACACCCCGACGTGGTTGCCGAGCCCGTCGCCCAAGGCAATCACCAAATACAGCATGAGCGGCAGATAGAGTGCCGAAACCACGATGCTGGCCACCATGAATTTCCCGAACGGCACGCGCATCCAACCGCACGCAACAAAAGCAATCAGCTCAAGCCCGGGCACAACCCGGCAGATCGCCACGAGTTCGAACTGATTGCGGGACAAGGTGTTGGAAAATATCCGGACGCGCTTACTGACGGCAAGGCGATCCAGCCACTTCACATAGCGCGCCGCCGCCCCAATTCCGTAAACCGCGAAATCGCTGATGACCATTCCGCAATATACCGTGATGGCGACAAGGCCGATGGACATGCTTTTGTTCACAACAAAATAGCTGCCAAAAGCAATCGCGATATCCTCGTCCGCCAGCGGGAGCAAGAAGAGGGACAACAGCTTCGCAACCCACATGGGGTCAAGGTCACCCAACGCTTCCAGGACGCGGGTCACGTCATACACTCCAGCTGCACTCCGGACATTTCCCGAGCCTAATATCCAAATCCGCTTCTAGATTCACATTCCCATCAAGAAGCACATTTTCAAGATGCACATTCGGCTGCCCCACCCGTTCACATGATCCGGTCCCCCGACCGCACTGGGAACAAGGTTTCTATTCCCCTGCCATGCATCTTATAGGCTAAATTATGCTCCATTCCCATACTAGGAAAATTTAGGGTGCGCAATCGTGCTTTCACTGAAAAGTTGCAATCCCTTTTTCTCGTCAGCGGTGCTAGTCTGTGCCATCAACGGTCAGGAAACGGATTCGCTGATGCAAAAACTCCATGGAAAGCATGCCGAACAAGGCTAAAATGGTACCTGAACGGCCGCCACCGTCCGACAATGACAATCGCGTGATCCCATTCCGGCCACGTGGCGATACCCGCTGGCGGTGGCCGACACGTGCACCCAAGCCCCCCGATACTCCCGTCGACGACCTTGCCAAATATGAGCACGGCGAGCACGCGGACGACTACAAACACCGCATGCAGATGAATTTTCTGGCGCTCGCCGTTACTGTCGCGCTGATCGTTATGGGTGTCTGGATTGCGGAAACAATTGCCGAGATGCGAAAACAACAGGATTGCTTTCTTTCAGGCCGGCGCAACTGCGCGCCCATCGATGTTCCAGCCACGCATCGCAACTGATTGAGTGATGAATTTGAAGTGCCGCTTCGCTGTGCGAACCCTCCATTTGGGCACTTCAAATTCACCCTCCCCGGCTTATTCGCCGGCCTCCACGATTACTCCGGGCTCCAAGGTTACCGGTGCAAGCCCATTGAAGCCAAGCGCGCGTGCCCCAGCCGGCGTGAGATCGATCACCCGCCCAGGAACGAACGGGCCGCGGTCGGTAATTGTTACCACCACCGACTGACCGTTCTTGGTATTGGTTACACGCACCTTGCTGCCAAACGGCAGGCTTCGGTGAGCGGCTGTCAAAGCATTGTCGTCGAGCTTAACCCCACTCGCTGTCTGGGTCCCTCCTTCGCGGGTTGAATAGATAGATGCGATGCCGTCTTTGGCAAGAACATCCTTTGAAATGAGCGGAACGATCGATGTTCCCATCATCGCCAAAAGTAAAATGTTCAGCTTCAGTTTCAACGCACTCTCCTATGTCTGTTACAAATACTGTCAACACACCCCCAAATTCTTTGGCACCGCATACATGCGCTGCTGTTTCACTTCTCTCGATGTGGGGGATAAGGCCTCGTGCAGGCAGATTGTGACCGCAGTAGGGCAGGGTCCCTGTCCTATTTTGATACGCCCCCCATTTTGACACCTCCCATGCATCAAGGCCGCTACGCGACGGGTTGCCCGTCACGGCCACGGCGCGTATCTTTATTTAGTAAAGTTTTACGGCGGGGCGCGGAGACAACAATGTTCGGAATGATTGGTTCCTCAACAATAGTTGCGGCGTCTCTTGCCGTCGCGCTCGCGGTTACAACGGCGTTGCCGGATACCGCACGCGCCCAGGAGTGTCGCAGTCGTGGGCAGCTCGACACTCTGTATTGCGACGACAATCTTGATCTTGTCGCCGACACCCCGACCGACCCGCGCAAATGGAAGGATCCCGCGCGACTGTTCTTTGCCTACACGCCGGTGGAAGATCCCGCAGTCTACCAGAATGCATTCAGGCCATTCACCGAATATCTGGCGCAATGCACCGGCAAGGGTGTGGTCTACTATCCGGTCCAGTCGAACACCGCCGAGATCGAGGCCATGCGATCAGGTCGCCTCCACGTAGCCGGATTCTCTACGGGCCCAACGGGATTTGCGGTCAATCTTGCGGGCGCGGTGCCGTTTGCGGCCAAAGGTACCGAAAGCGGGCCGCAAGGCTATCACCTCATCTCATTGGTGAAGGCGACGAGTCCCTACCAGAAACTCTCAGACCTCAAGGGCAAGCGCGTGGCCCACACGGCACCGTCCTCCAATTCCGGGCATCTCGCGCCGCTGGTCCTGTATCCGCCCGAAGGTCTCAAACCGAACGAAGACTACCGGCCTTTGATGTCCGGCGGGCATGACAAATCGGCGCTGGGTGTCCTTGCGGGCGACTACGACATGGGTGGTGTCGCTTCCGACGTCTATGACCGCATGGTCGCGCGCGGAACGATCAAGGACAGTGATTTCCGCATCATTTTCAAGAGCGCAATCTTTCCGACATCGTCATTCGCCTACGCCCATGACCTCAAACCCGACCTCGCCAAGAAGATTACCGACTGTTTTTACGCCTTCCGTTTTCCGCCGGCCATGCAGAAGGAGTTCAATGGCGACGATCGTTTCTTCCCCATAACCTATAATGAGACCTGGAAGGTCGTGCGCGAGATCGCGGAAAGCTCAGGAACGCCTTACAACAAGTCCGCCTATGAGGCAGAAGGCAAGCGCGAAGCGGAGGCCCTTGCCCGGCAGCGGCAACAAACATCGCCCAAGCAATAACGCGCCAAGTCACCATGGAAGTACCGGCATCCGGTCAGCCGATGTCGGCGGGGCCAAACGCCGCCCCGTCACTGGTCATTCGCAACCTGCGCAAGGAGTACCGCGCCGGCGAACCGGTTCTCAAAAATGTCTGCTTCGAAGTAACCGGCCGCGGCATGACGGCCATCATCGGGCCGTCCGGTACCGGGAAATCGACCCTGATCCGCTGCATCAACCGTCTCGTAGAGCCGACCGCCGGCGAGATCGTGTTCCTCGGTCGCGACCTCGCCACGCTCAACCGCAAAGAACTGCGCATGGCGCGACGGCAAATCGGCATGGTTTTCCAAGAGTACAACCTCGTTGAACGCCTTTCCGTGATCGAAAACGTATTGTGCGGGCGCCTCGGTTTTGTGCCGCTCTGGCGCACCTGGTCGCGACGATTTCCTGCAGGCGACATCGAACGCGCCTTTCAATTGCTCGATGCCGTCGGATTGAGCACGTTTGCAACACAACGGGCTGATCAACTATCCGGTGGACAGCGTCAGCGGGTCGGCATTGCGCGTGCCCTGATGCAGGAACCGAACCTCCTTCTTGCGGACGAACCGACGTCGTCGCTTGACCCAAAGACGTCCGTCGAAATCATGGAATTGATTGCCAACCGCGCCAGCGAACGCAACATTCCAGTGATCGTCAACATCCACAACGTGGCCCTCGCAAAACGCTTTGCCAACCGCATCATCGGCATGTCCAAAGGCGAGATTGTCTTTGATGGTCCACCGACCGGGCTCGAAGATGCTCATCTGGTGGAAATCTATGGCGGCGAGGATTGGCTGGAATGACATGATCCAAGGGATCTCCCAAGGAAAGGCCAGAGTGTCATCGCACCGGCGTCGCGATGCCTTTCCACCCAACTGGCCGATGCGACTGGTGCTCGTGGCGCTCGCAACATATGTGATCTACGCCACGACCGTCATCGATCTGAGTTGGTCGCGCTTTGTCATTGGCCTCGATCAGGGCGCGCGCTTCATCGCACGAATGCTGCCGCCCAACATGGCTGGCGACAAGCTTGACCTTCTCTTCAACGGCATGCTGGAAAGCCTGCAGATTGCGATCATTGCGACGATCGTCGGCGTGGTCTTGTCCCTTCCGCTCGGGCTTGCAGCCGCGCGCAACCTGTCGCCCTGGCCGCTGGCCTGGATGGCGCGCACGCTTGTCGTGCTGTTTCGAACATTCCACCCGGTCATCGTCGCGATCCTGTTCGTCAAGGCGGTTGGCTTCGGAGCGCTCGCCGGCATGCTCGCACTTGTCGTGGCGTCGGTGGGGTTCCTCGCAAAACTCTTTGCCGAAGCTACCGAGGAAATGTCCATGAAGCAGGTCGAAGGCGTGCGCGCCACGGGAGCGAGCTTCCTGTCGCTTGTCGTTATGGCTGTAGTGCCGCAAGTCATGTCAAGATTCATTGGCTTTTCAGCCTACCAGCTCGACTCGAACCTGCGTAACTCTGCGCTCGTTGGCCTCGTGGGCGGCGGTGGCATCGGGGCGACTTTGTTCACCGCGTTCCAGCGGTTCGATTACGATTTCGTGCTCACGATCGTTCTTAGCGTGATTGCGGTCATCATGGTCGGCGAGATTCTTTCCGGATGGATGCGAAGGCTGTTCCAATGACGAATTCGCAGGCATCCCCTCATGGAATCCGCCGCCAATGGCATCGATTCTCGGCACGCGAACGTATCATGCGTACGAGCTTCCATGTCGTGGTCTTGATCGCGATCGCGTGGTCGCTGCGCAGCATCGAGATCTTCCCGGAATTTCTGTACGACGCCCCACAGCAAACCGCAGATCTGTTTGCGCGCATGTGGCCAATCGACTGGGCCTGGTACCCAAAGGTCGTCCACGCGGCGCTCATCGAGACGCTGCACATCGCAACCCTAGGCACCATCCTGGCGGTGGCGATGGCCGGTCTCGTCGCACTCCTGGTGGCGAGCAATATCACCCACTCGCCTGTTATCAATGCGTTCGGCCGATTCATCCTGGTCGCAACACGGTCCGTGCATACGATTGTCTGGGCCTTGTTCTTTGTGGCCATGTTCGGTCCCGGTGCGCTCGCCGGCACGCTCGCAATTGCGGTGCACTCGATCGGCTTTACCGGCAAACTCCTGTCCGAGGCCATTGAGGACGCGAGGCCCGGTCCAATCGAGGCCCTGGCCGCGGCCGGCGGGTCGCGACGCGCAATCCTGCTCATGGGGTACTGGCCGCAGGTAAAGCCTTCGGTGTTGGCCATCGCGGCGTTCCGCTGGGATATCAATGTGCGGGAATCCGCGGTCCTCGGCCTGGTCGGCGGCGGCGGCCTCGGCATGGCGCTCGATACCGCCCTGTCCAACCTCTATTGGGATCAGGCGGGGCTCGTCCTCTTGGTCATCTTCGGAGTCGTGATCGCGACCGAGATCATGACCGCCTGGATACGAGCCAAAATCATCTGAAGCGCCATTTCTGCTCTGCAAAAAAACGCAGGATCGTAGCCCGCATGGAGCAGTCGGCGCACACCTTGTGTGCGCCGATAGCATAATGCGGGACGGAAATTCTTCGCGCGACCGTCCCCGGATTGCGCCGATGCGCGCGTCTGGCGACGCGCTATCGCCTCCATCCGGGCTACGATCTTGAAGTGTCCTGGACGCACGAAAGCGCGGCAGAAGCCCTTATCGAAGCTGGTCGGCCACCTTGGCAATACCGGCCTTGCCGCAGGCTTCTTCCTTGGGTTGGCCTCCGACGGCGCCGCTCATGCCTATGGCGCCAATCACATCTTCGCCGATCCTGATCGGCACACCGCCGCCAAGCGGAATGACATCAGCCAACATGCGCTGGCCCTGGTTGGCATTTTCCGTACGCTTGGCCCAATCGGCCGATTCAGTCCGGAACGTCCGCGCCGTATAGGCCTTGCGACGGGCGAGTTCCAGATTGTGCGGTGAAGCGTCGTCGCCCTGCAGGAAAACCCGTAACCGGCCGGCGCGGTCCACAATCGCGACAGACGTCCTCGTTCCACATTCGGCAATCGCCGCTTCCGCGATCGTCAAGGCCATGCGGAGAGAAACGTCTTTTTGCACCAGCACCTGGGCATTTGGCGCTGCCGGCAGCATAAAGCTTGCGACGACGCCTGCAGCCAAACCAATACGTATCGACATGTTTGAGTTCCTCCGTTGATTGCGACACCGACACACATGAAACCACTCTGCCGCCGGTGATGGCAACACGATGTCGCGTTATTGGAAGAAATGATCACCCGCGGCGTTTCACGGCCTGCTGATCATTATGTCATTCTCGACGCCGTTTGATAATGGGCATAAAACGATGGGCATAAATCGACGGAGCACCCGGCGGTGCCTTGGAAACCTTTGCCTTTTCGTTGACAGTGTCGTCGACGCGGAAGGATAGTACGATGGCCACTCCGCGGCGACCATTACCGCTCAATCCCGGATCACGGAATCTCGACGCAACCTATGGACGTCCGTCTTCACGCAACCCTGCGGAGCCAACTTCCCCTGCCGAACGGCGTCCAGCTTGGCCGCATCTTCTGGCCGGCGACGATCCTGGTATCCGTCTATCATCTGGTTGCGTGTCTGGCATTTCTCCCGTGGTTCTTCAGCTGGACCGGGGTACTGCTTGCTATCTTGGGTGATTATGTCTTCGGCGTCCTGGGCATCAACCTCTGTTACCATCGCCTGCTCACGCACCGCGGTTTTCGCTGTCCAAAATGGCTGGAACATACGCTCGCGATCCTCGGATTCTGTTGCCTGCAAGACACTCCCGCGCGCTGGGTTGCCGTACACCGCCGCCATCATCAGTATGCTGACGAACAGCCGGACCCCCACAGTCCCCTGGTGAGTTTTTTTTGGGGGCATATGGGCTGGATCCTAGTCGACAATCAGGAACTCAATCGGCTGGGGATTTATGAGCGGTACGCCAGGGACTTGTTGCGCGACCCCTTCTACAAGCGCCTGGAGCGCTACGGATGGCAGCTATGGATCATCTTGCTTTCCTGGGGGGCGTTCTTTTTCGGCGGCCTCATTGCCGGACTGGTTACCGATGAAACCTTGCTGGATGCCACCCAGTTTGGGCTCAGCCTGCTCATCTGGGGCGTTTTCGTGCGCACCATTGCGGTGTGGCATCAGACCTGGGCCGTCAACTCTTTCTCTCATAGATGGGGCTATATAAACTATACAACCGATGAAGACAGCCGAAACAACTTTTTCGTGGGCATTGTCAGCAATGGAGAAGGATGGCACAACAACCACCACGCAGATCCGCGGTCGGCCAAACACGGCCACCTGTGGTGGGAACTGGACACCACTTTTCTAATCATTCGCTTGTTCGTGCTCGTGGGCCTGGCCCACGACGTGGTCATGCCGAATCCCCGATTGGCTGCAAGTCCCAGGGCGGGCCGCCTGGCTACCCACGAATACCAGAATCTGCCGACTGATTGATTGAACACCGGCATCAACCCCGGTAGCATTGAACTTGGGCGCCCGGTTCGCTATACGGGCATCAGGCTGAAGCGAAAGAATAAGACGACGTAGGAACATTCGGCGGGGGTGCCAGGCTACTGGTCCGCTCGCCAGAATGCCATATGGGTCAGGGATTTAGAGATGTCTTCGACATTCGATACCGTAGTAAACATCATTACCGAGACCTGTGACATTCCGCGTGACACGATCAAGCCGGAGAGCCATGCCATTAACGATCTCGGGATCGACAGCCTCGATTTTCTCGATATCGCCTTTGCGATCGATAAGACGTTCGGGATCAAGATGCCAATTGAACAGTGGACCCAGGAGGTCAACGAAGGCAAAGCGACGACTGACCAGTATTTCGTCATGCACAACTTGTGCGCTCGCATTGACGAACTGGTTGCGGCCAAGAAGGCATAAAGCTTGGCCCGGCATGCGTCTTGAATATTTCCAACTGATTGACCGCGTCGTCGCGCTTGATCTTGATAGCCGTACGATCGAGGTGGAGGCCAATGTTCCGGTTTCTTCGACAATTTTTGATGGACATTTCCCTGGGCTGCCTCTGATGCCCGGCGTGCTGCTGCTCGAAGCCATGGCTCAAACGTCCGGTTGGCTCACCATAGGGATTACCAAATTCACACGAATGCCGTTTCTTGCGGCTTTCAAGGAGGCCAAACTGCGGTCGTTCGTCAAACCGGGCACCAGGCTTGCGGTCCACGCCACTGTCGAACACGAAGGCTCAGGTTTTTTCGTCACGCGAGCGCAGATCAAGGTCGAAGGCCGTCTCGTGAGCAATGCCGAATTGACGCTCCGCACAATTCCGTTCCCCTCCCCGGACCTCTGCGCCAGCATGGAGAAACTTGCAGCCGCTATCGCATTTCCGATGCAGGCACGGGCCCAGGGTGCGGATCCATGAGTGACGCTTCACGGGAGATTTGGATTACCGGCCTGGGCATCGTCTCCTGCCTGGGCGAGGGTCCGCAGGTACACTGGCAACGACTCAACGAGCCGGTTCCCACCCCCGAATTGCAAGGCTTCGCGCCGTACATCGTCCATCGGCTCGCGCCGATCGAGTTCGACAAGCAGATTCCGAAAAAGGGCGATCAGCGCCAGATGGAGCTCTGGCAAAGGATAGGCACATATGCGGCGGGACTCGCGCTTGAAAGCGCTGGTGCCAAAGGTAGTGCCGGTCTGCTCGCGCGGATGGACATGATCGTTGCTGCCGGCGGCGGAGAGCGGGACGAGGCGCTTGACGTCAAAATCCTCTCGAATTTGCCCACCTCCGACGACAAACAGCCGTTTATCAATGAGAGCCTCATGGGGGGGCTGCGGCCGACACTCTTCCTGGCGCAACTCTCAAACCTGCTGGCGGGCAATATTTCGATTGTTCATGGTGTCACCGGCTCCTCCCGAACGTTCATGGGCGAGGAGACATCCGGCATCGAAGCGGTGCGAATCGCATCGGCGCGCATTGCGGCTGGCCAAAGCGACATCGCGCTGGTCGGCGGAGCCCTGAATGGCGATCGGAAAGATACACTCCTCCTCTATGAATTCGGAAAGCGGCTCTTGAAGCAACCTTTTGCTCCGGTCTGGGAGCGTAAACCGCGTGGCGGCGGGTTGATCTTGGGTTCGCTCGGGGCCTTCCTGGTGCTGGAATCGCGCGAACATGCACAGGCGCGCAACGCCAAGCCCATGGCACGCTTGGCATGCATCGTCTCAGATCGATGTATACGGCAAGCCGGCGATACCGCGAAATCGCTCGCGCGACTATGGCAACGTATCGAAAATAAGTCGGTTCGACAGACACTTGGTATCATTTCAGGTGCAACGGGGTGCGAGCCCGCCACAAGTGAGGAGCGCGATTGGCTCAGAACACTTGGGGACGTTCCGGTACGGGCCACAGGGACTTACGTCGGCCACGGCATGGAGCCACAATTTGTGATGAATATCGCGCTCGCAACACTGGCACTTCAACACGGACAATTGTTTGCCCCGGGCGACAATTCTGGTGTTGAGTCGGTCGACAAGAGACCCATAACGCAGGTTGCCGTCACGGGCGTTGGACATTGGCGCGGCGAAGGCATAGCGCTGGTCGAAGCTGCACAATAAAGGAAAGTGGTCATGGCGCCAGCACGCGACAGGCCCCGCAATCCCATTGTCGTCACCGGCATGGGGATCGTCACTTCGCTCGGCATCGGTAAGACCGACAATTGGCGAAAACTGACCTCTGGGCATTCGGGCATCAGGCGCATTTCGCGCTTTTCAACCGCCGGCTTACGCACGACGATTGCCGGCACTGTCGACTTTGTCCCCATCGAACCGTTCACATCCGCGGGCCTTGCCGAACAACTTGCTGCCCTCGCCGCCGAGGAGGCCATCACGGAAGCGGCCATCGGCGCGATCGGCGACTTTCCAGGTCCACTCTTCATTGCCGTAGCACCGGTCGAAACCGAATGGTCGCATCGCGAAGCCGTATCGGTCGAGAGCAGGTCCAACGGTGATGTAAGCTATGACTCGCTGCTGCGCGAAGTCGCCAAAGGCGACTATATCGCCATTCACGAACGATGCATGTTCGCATCCGTCGCCGAAAACATCGCGGTCCGCTTCGGGACCAAGGGATCGCCCGTCAGCCTGTCGACTGCATGCGCGTCGGGTGCCAGCGCAATCCAGCTCGGTGTCGAAGCAATCCGCCGTGGTGAAACCGACGTAGCCCTCTGTGCAGGCGCCGATGGCTCGGTCAACGCCGAATCTCTGATCCGATTTTCATTGCTGTCGGCTTTATCGATGTCAAATGAATTCCCCGAGGCCGCTGCGAAGCCATTCTCGAAAAACCGCGATGGATTCGTTATGGCGGAAGGCGCAGGCGCGCTTGTGCTGGAGAGCCTGGAACACGCAAAGGCACGCGGAGCCAGGATTCTCGGCGTGATCGAAGGCTTGGGCGAAATGGCAGACTCGTTCCATCGCACGCGATCGAGTCCCGACGGCAAGCCAATCATCGGCTGCATTCGCAACGCCCTCGCCGATGCCGGCCTCGATCCGATCGATATCGATTACGTCAATCCTCATGGCACCGGCACGCCGGAAAACGACAAAATGGAATGCCTCGGCCTGACGGCCGTTTTCGGCAGCCGCGTCAAATCGATCCCGGTCTCGTCCAACAAATCCATGATTGGACACACTTTGTCAGCAGCCGGAGTAATTGAGGCTGTGGTTTCGCTTTTGACAATCCAACATCAGCGTCTGCCGCCAACGATCAATTACCAAATACCGGATCCAATCATAGCACTCGACGTCGTTCCCAACGTGGCTCGCGATGCAAAGGTGAGTCACGTCTTATCCAATTCCTTCGGCTTCGGCGGCCAGAATGTGTCGCTGGTCCTGGGCCCGGAACCCAAATAGTTCACGAACAGAAGAGTGCCCCATGCGCGCGCTGACACTCGTCGCCGACCGCAAACTCGAACTCGTCGACTTGCCGGCACCGCCTGCCCCGGGCGAAGCGGAGGTGCAGATCCGGGTCAAGGCGGTTGCGCTCAATCATATCGATGTTTGGGGCTGGCGTGGCATGGCTTTTGCTAAACGAAAACTGCCGCTTGTAATCGGAGCTGAAGCGGCCGGCGAAATCGTCGCTGTCGGCTCGGGCACAACCGGATTCAAGCCAGGGGATGGCGTCGTCATGTATGGCGCGCTGACCTGCGGTAAGTGCAAAGCATGTCGCGAAGGCCGAGACAATTTATGCACCGATGTGGGTGGCTTGATGGGATTCCATGTCGACGGATTTGCCCGCGACCTTGTCAACCTGCCGGCGCGACTCGTAATTCCGGTTCCGGCCGGTGTTAGCCCGCGCGATGCGGCCTGTGCGCCAATCGCTTTCTCCACCGTGCAGCACATGCTGTTCGATAATGCAAAGCTCGATCCGGGCGAGACGGTCCTGGTCCACGCCGGAGGCTCCGGCATAGGCACCGTCGCCATTATGATGGCCAAGGCGATCGGTGCGACCGTC
Organism: Xanthobacteraceae bacterium; assembly: GCA_035300505.1. Taxonomy (GTDB): domain Bacteria; phylum Pseudomonadota; class Alphaproteobacteria; order Rhizobiales; family Xanthobacteraceae; genus VAZQ01. Next base: position 3,932 of record DATGVJ010000573.1, on the reverse strand, counting down.
ATCACGACCGTCGGCGACGACAGCAAGGTCGTGAAGGCCAAGGAACTCGGTGCTGACCACGTGATCAATTACCGCACCGATCGATTTGAGGGCGCGGTTCGCAAAATCACCGCCAAAAAAGGCGTCGATGTCGTGTTCGAACATGTCGGAGCCGACACCTTCAACGGCTCCCTCCTGTGCCTCAAGCGCGGTGGGCGATTGGTCACCTGCGGCGCCACCTCCGGTCCTTCGACCACGATCAACCTGATGCAACTGTTCCAACAGCAGTATAGGATCATCGGCTCATTCGGTGCCTCGATGAAGAACATCCGCGAGAGCCTCGCCAAAATGGCAGACGGCATGCATCCCGTCATTGACACCGAGGTCGCGCTTGCGGACATCGAAAAAGGATTGGCGCGCCTGGAGAGCCGCCAAGTCTTCGGCAAAATCGTCGTTGTGTTCTAGTAGACCCAATTGCGAACGAGATGGAATGGTCGCTAAAAAAAGCCGCGCGGTCGATCAAATGGTGGCTCAGGCAAACCATCGGGGCGATCGCCGGACGAATTGCGGTCCTTCTCATGCACGCAATTCGGCGCGGCAACCGAGTGCGCGTAGCGCGCCGGACGGGGCGTCTGCTACGCGGGATCGGGCCGTGGCTGCCGGAGCACCGTGTGGCTCGCGCCAACCTGAAGGCTGCGTTCCCGGGCAAGCCGGCTGACGAGATCGACAAAATCCTCAGTGGATCGTGGGACAATCTTGGACGGGTCGCGGCCGAGTTCGCTTTTCTGGATCGATTGCGCATATGGCGCCCCAACGACCCCTTGCCTCCCGATATCGTCTTTGATGAGGGTGACATTCGTCGATTTGAGGAGATGCGCACGGCGTCGCGTCCAACGGCGTTGTTTGCCGCCCATCTTGGGAACTGGGAACTGCCTGCGCTGGTCGCAGCCCAGGCCGGCGTCGAAACCGCGGTGCTCTACCGCCCTCCGAGCCTGCGCGAGGTTGCGAATGCGGTGCTTGAAATTCGCAAAGGCAGCATGGGCACGCTCATACCATCCGGCTTTGACGCACCGTTCCGCCTTTCGGGTGCGTTGGCACGCGGGAGCAATGTCGGAATGCTGATCGATCAACATGACCACCGCGGCGTCGATGTGAGCTTCTTCGGCCGCAAATGCAAGGTCAGTTCGCTCCTGGCGCACCTCGCGCGTAACACCGGCTGCAATGTTCGAGGAATCCGCATCGTCCGCCTCGCCGACGGCAATCATTTCCGGGGAGAAATGACGGAACCGCTCGATCTGCCACTCGACGCTGAAAATCGTGTCGACATCTTGCGAACGATGCAATCTGCCACGTCCATCATCGAAGGTTGGGTGCGTGAACATCCAGACCAATGGCTCTGGCAGCACCGCCGGTGGCGATAAGATCTATCGCCCCGTCTTGATTCGCGTCCACAGCCGATTCATCAATCGCGTAGTGGCAGAATCATGTGCCTTCATGGTGTAAAGGCGTTGCATCGTCGCCTCGTCAGGGTAGACAGTCCGATCTTCCAGCACAGCCTTGTCAATAAATTTCTGGCTCGCCAGATTGCCGTTGGCATAGGAAATGAAACTGGAGTTCTTCGCCGCGACTTCCGGCTTCTGCAAATAGTTGATGAATTCATGCGCCTCCGCAACATTACGGGCGCTCCGCGGGATCGCAAGATTGTCAAACCAGAGCTGCGCACCTTCCTTTGGGATCGCATACGCAATCTCAACGCCATTCTTCACTTCCGCCGCACGTTTTTGTGACTGCTTGATATCGCCGGAGAATCCGACCACCAGGCAGATCTCGCCGGATGTGAGAGCATTGATGTATTCAGACGAATGAAATTTGCGGACGGACGGCCTCACTGCCGTCACCAAGTCGGCAGCCTTCTGGTAGTCCACCTCTTTCTTCGTATTGGGATCCAGCCCCACATAATGCAACGCCGCTGACAGTATGTCGTCGGACGAATCGAGAAAATGAACACCGCAATCCTTGAATTTGGCTAGGATTTCCGGCTTGAACACGATGTCCCAGCTGTCGATCACGCCCGAACCGCCAAAGATCTCGCGCGCCTTCTTACTATTGTAGCCAATCCCGGTGGTGCCCCACATATAATTCACCGCATAGGCATTGCCTGGATCGTATTGCGAAAGGCGCTCTAAAATCTCAGGCCACAAATGGACGAGGTTTGGCAGCTTGGACTTGTCGAGTTTCTGGAAAACACCAGCCTTGATCTGGCGCTCGAGAAAATAGGCTGTGGGGGCGACGACGTCATAGCCGGAACGGCCGGCAAGCAATTTGGTTTCAAGCGTGTCGTTGGAATCAAAGGTGTCGTAGCGAACCGCGATCCCTGTTTCCTTGGTGAACTCATCGATCACCGTTGGAGCCACATAGTCGGACCAATTGTACACGTTGACGATCCGCTTTCTCACCTCTGCGGTGCCGGGCGCCGCGATCCAAGACAGCGAGATAACAATCAGTGATATGGCAACAGTCGAGCGATGCATCGGTCGGTCCTACGGGGTGATTACGACTTGGTCGGCAAGCCGGCGGCCTTCCACGCCAGTATGCCGCCCGCCAAATGGGCACTATAGGGGAAACCCTGCTCCTGCGCGGCTAGCGAGGCCGTGACCGAACGCCGGCCAGACCGGCAGGCGAACACAACCTCACGCCCTTGCGGGTCGGGAATGGCCGACGGGTCGAAACTTGACAATGGCACGACCACCGCGTCGGGATAGGCGTCGATGGCCACTTCGTTCAGTTCCCGCACGTCGACCAGCAGCATCCGTCCTTCGGCCATTCCACGCGATACCTCCTCAGGCGTCAGGTTCCGCACGCCCTCTCCTGATTGATCGGCCATATCGTGTCTCTTCCCTCGCTTGGATCACCAATAACACATCGCGCGGAACGCTCGATTATTCAATAGAGCGGTTCCTGATAGACCGGCTCCCCGTCGATCAGGAGACGCTTGATCACGGCACGCCCGGCGCGCGTCACCGCTGCAACCACTGTCACCTTGCCCTGATTGCGGGCGTTTTCAATCTCGCGCCCCTCCCCTTGCGGGACGAAATAGCTCTCGATGCCGAACCTCAATCGAAGGTCCTCGCAAAAACTCATATTGTCCGGACCACAGGTCGCGCCCCCAGAGGCGCGGCCACGGATTAATACCTCATTTCCAGTTACCGCAACTGGCTCCTTATGTACCGAAACTGCAGCATATACGTTGCCCTTCGGCTCGGCCTTGACGTAGACGACCGTCCCTTTCCCTGACGATGGCGTATCCTTGAGTGTGCCAGCCGGCAGCGACGAAATTTCATAGTTGAGCACCACATAATCGCCGCGCAGAAAATCGCGAGGATCGACCGGCCGCGTTGCGAGTGTAACCTCGGTACCATCGCGTAAGACACGGGCACGGTCGACCACCATCATGGCAATCAGCGCAACCTGAATGATCGCAACCGCGGCAAACAGCAGGACCTTGGGTATTCGCCCGAGGAAATCCAGGAGGCCATTCATAGCGACGGCCCCTTGCGTGACATGCGCCCCAGCAAAGCCGCGAGACCGACCGTGACGATGCCGGCAGTCGCAAGGAATGCGGCGCGGCGCAGAAGCGAGCCCTTCACCGCCCAGGTGATGGCCCCAATCGTGGCGGCCAACCCGAGCCATCCGGCCACAACCCGCGGCCGTTCATCATCGACAATCCCGGATATGACAAGACAAAGCATCGAGATGAGCGCGAGTGCATGACGCAGCCACGGCTCGTCCCCTTCCGGCGGCCTTGCCGTACCCGCAACAACAACCAAAGCAAACGCGATCGAAACTGCGGCGAGAAGCGGTCCTGCCCAATGCTTCTCCTTGCACCCAAGAAACGCCAGACCAAAGCCGGCGCCCGCGCATACCAAGGACCAGGTACGCGAGGCCTCGTGCCA
>DATGVJ010000572.1:0-4533 GCA_035300505.1 Xanthobacteraceae bacterium | reverse complement strand
ATCGACGGCATCGTTTGGCACCTCGATGTCGGCTCATCACATCCTGGGGGTGGAGCAGCTCCCAAGGGTTCGGCTGTTCGCCGATTAAAGTGGTACGTGAGCTGGGTTCAGAACGTCGTGAGACAGTTCGGTCCCTATCTGTCGTGGGTGTTGGAGAATTGAGAGGATTTGTCTCTAGTACGAGAGGACCGAGATGAACGCACCTCTGGTGGAGCAGTTGTGGCGCCAGCCGCAGTGCTGCGTAGCTAAGTGCGGACGGGATAATCGCTGAAAGCATCTAAGCGAGAAACCCACCTCGAAACGATTTCTCCCTTAAGAGCCGTGGAAGACGACCACGTTGATAGGCCGGGTGTGTAAGCGCCATGAGGCGTTGAGCTTACCGGTACTAATCGCTCGTTTGGCTTGATCGCTCTTATCTTCAATGCCTATCGGAGTTCGGAATGCGGCAATCGTAGTCGGATTGCCGCTGACTGAAATCGGTAGCAAAATAAGCCAATAACCAACGCAAAACTAACCCAATAAAGAAAGTCCAGCTTGTCCAGACGATGGCGTCGGTAATGTTTACCGATTGCCGTCATCTGATTTCCGTCCTTGGCCGGCCTGGTGGTATTTGCGGGGAGGCTGAACCCGATCCCATCCCGAACTCGGCCGTTAAACTCCCCTGCGCCAATGGTACTAAGTCTCAAGGCTTGGAAGAGTAGGTCGCTGCCAGGCCTGCCAAGGACGGAACAAACTCTTCAACGATGTCTTCAACAGAACGCCGCCGCGGAAACCCGCGGCGGCGTTTTTGTTTTTTGATTGATTGTCGGAAGCTGGTATCCCCCGACGATCGTGTCGCACACTTTTACTTTCAGTCATGCGGTGACTGCGAAGCTCGGCGATCTGTTTTCCAGATAACCTCGAGCCGTCGTCGAAACCCCTTCGGTTTTTCGACAAACATGCGTTTCGCGATGTGGCTTGCGACACGAACATGATGCGCCTTGCGTTGTGCGATCGCGGTCGTAAGCCGTGAGCGCCAGGCCGCCAGCGGCTGGTGTGGCGCAGTGAGGCCAGCAAGCACGAGGAGGTCCTGGTGTTTGCCGAGGCTGGTGCGCAACCGTTGTGCCTCGTCGATCCACATCGTGCCGAAATTCTTCCAGAACGGGACCACGATTTCCATCTGGTAGCGATGGCGAACGATTCGTTTGCGCAGTTCATGCAAAGCTTCACCATCGGAGTCGGACCAATTCTCCGGCATGGCACGTCGTGCGTCCCGGTAACCGGCCGCAAGGCGTTCGGCAATGTCGCTGAAAGTGACGGACTGCAACGGCCGGTGCTCAACGGTGGCAATGCTGCGATCGAGCGCTTGTGCGAGTCGCTTGCGCGTATCGTCGGTCAACGTCGTGGTTTCAGCCGTTCGTCGAATCGCATCGATGCGTGTTCGAAGCGCTTTCTGCGATCGATCCGAAAGTGCCAATCCGTGCCCGGAAAGATCGGTGAGTGCATCAAGAGCCGATTGCGCATCGCGCGCGTTGCCAAGCGCGCGCGCCATGTCGCGCGCATCTGCGTTCAGCGACTTCGCGTCGGTATCGATGAAGGGGTCGATGAGGAAGAGAAGCGCGCGCCATCGCTTCATGCAACGACGAAAGTCATGAATTGCTTTGGCGTCTGACCGTGTTCGATCTTCGATGGCAGCATGCGCATTTGTGAGAATAAGTTGAACCGAACTCCTTAATGCTTCACCAGCTTTCGAATCCGCCTGCGATATGGGTTTGCTGCTCATCGGGCCACAGTACCATTTTGCGGCGAGGCGGACATCCCGGGTATTTGGCATTGCAATGGATTGGAGTCACAGGTCCCATATCGCGCGTGACGAAGGTGCCAGGGGCAGCCAAGAAGGAATACGGCGCATGGCCAGCCAATAGGCGCCAAAGTGCAATCCAAGCCTTACGGTTAGGAGGAACCGAACCGTAGCGGGCGGCAAATGGCATGATTTCCGCCAAGCTATGGGAATGCAACCAACGGCAAGCAGACCACCAGACGTCTCGGTTGACATTCTGATTTTTCGACCTTTGAGTTCCGCAATTTGGAGTAGTGGGTCGCAGTAGTGGTAGCCCACGCTAAGCGTGGCAACGCGGGTGCCCCCGCAGCGGACGCTCCAAAGCCGGTAACAGTTGCATGATATTCCGTCGCCGAGAGTGCGAACGCAATTCTGCATGGCCAGCGCCTCGGCCCGAATTTCATCTGCGGTGCACAGTGGTACGAATTCGAAGCCATCAACGCTTGCCCGGCTTAGCCAGACGTCGTCGATGGCTTGATCACCCAGTTGCGCATACAGTGCGAGGGATTCGAGCCAATCTCCCGCGTGACGCAGAGCAGTCGCAAAACTCATGGATGGCCGCCAGCAATTCCTGATCAGTGATGCCCCGAGGGTGTCGGGCCGCCCCGAATACCAGGCATACAACGAAATGAGATGCAGCCGCTTCACGTTGACTGCTTGGATGAACGCAGCATCTCGCGCGCAATCCATATGGCGGCATCTGGTGTGCCCCATTTTGTGATCGAGCTGACGGCCGCCAACCATTTCGGTGCCAGTTTCGTGGAGCGTGGCAAATGATTCACAATTTGTCGGGCGGCTGGCTCACCATCAGGCAAGCGCTCGAGCTTGTCTTGGAACGCCTCCGGACGGAGGCGCCTTGACCACCACGGCAGCCCCGTAAGACGCCCCATATTCTTGATCGATGCGCCAGCTTGAACCTGCTTGATCACCATGTCGGGTTCAAAGCCGTGGCGTGGCACGGCCAATGCAAAGAGCAGCGCCGGAAAGCTCAAGGCGAGATCGGCGAGCCGTGCGTCACGCTGGGCGAGAGGCAGCACGGCAATACGATGGCGCCCGGGAAAGCGCAGCAATTGTTTCTCGATGCGGGAATCGAGCCACGTGGACGCGTGGCCGACGCCCATGAAGGCGCAGATTGGTATCGTTTGCATTTTGGCAATGTTCCGCGAGCGCCAGTATACGGCTGCTCGACCGACAGTGATTGGCAAGGTGAGGATCGACAGAGGAGTCGATGAGCCGGCAATCATGCCGGCGCGCAAATCAAATATCGCGGAATGCCGATGGGAGATCGAATCGATGAAACATTTTCGCCTCCCTCAGTAAGCGAGTTTGCTAAAGCGCGCCCTATACCGCAGCCGTGCCCGATTGGCAAGTTCGCCTACGCCCTCGCACGCAATGGCCTGGTGTCACGGATGGACGATGTCTACCGCAAGGAACTGGAGACGCTGGCGCCGGTGCAAAGCTCCGCTGCGTAGGATGGGTAGAGCAAAAAAAGCGCGCCTTCTCGCGCGTTTTTTTTGCGAAACCCATCGTCAGCCAACAAAAGTAGTAACGTGCTTCTGAACTGAACTGAACTGAAGGGATGGTATGATTTTTTTCGTAGGGGCGGGTCATAGCGCGTCTTTAGACGCGCGTGAACGCGCTTATGTTGCCCGCCCGCCTGCCCGCATCCGCGGAGGGCCGGGCGGGCACAAGACCCGCCCCTACGAAAATCCCGTCCTTTTAGATGACGTAGCCCAGCAGGTGTCGATGGGTTTCGCAGTCGCGCGTCTTATGACGCGCTTCTGCTCTACCTACTTTCGTCCCGTCTGCAGCGCCTGTTTCAGCATCGCAATAGTATCCGGTGTCTGGTTGAGCGCTGCCTTGATGGAATTGAGCACTTGGTCGCCATAGGCCGGTTCCACCGGACGCTCGAGCTTCTCGGCCTTGGCCTGCAATTCCCTGTCCTCGAGCGCCTTCTTATAGGCGTCGCGCAACGCGGCGAGGCGGTCGGCCGGAATGTTGGCGGGACCGGCGGTCAACCGGGCGATGTCGCCCTGCGACTGGATCAGCGCAATAAGCGTCTTCGCTTTCGGATCGGTAAGTTGCGGTAGCAGTTGCGGTACGTCGGTTTGGCTGCCGCCGATCTGCGCGATCATGCGGCCATAGCCGTTGCGGACGAAATCCTCATAGGTCGAGCGCGATCCGATCGAGCCGACAATCTCGCCGCGGCGCATGGCCAGCTGGTCGTCGTTGCCGTTATAGCCGGTCAGCGCCTTGATCGGCAGCTTGAGACCATTGAGCATGATGATGGTCTCGACATAGGACGCACTGCCGACGCCCGCCGTCGCAAAGTTGATCGGCGTGGTGCTGGCCTGCAGTTCCGCAAAGGTCTTGATCGGCGACTGCTGCGCAATGAGGAACACGCGCGGGTCGGAGCCAGCCTTACCGAGCCATGACATTTTGGTGAGGTCGAAGCGGACGCCTTCGAGCCCGACAAGCTGGTTGTAGACGAGCCCGGTGTTGAAAGTTCCGATCGTGAGCCCATCGGGCCGCGAGGCGTAGATCGAATTGGTGCCGACGAGGTGGCCGGCGCCCGGCACGTTCTTCACCACGAAAGTGGAGCCCGGCAGATATTTCTGCATGTATTCGGCGACCAGCCGTCCATAAGTGTCGTAACCGCCGCCGGGCGCGGTCGCCACGATGTAATTGACGGTCTTGTCCTTGAAGAAATCCGC
>DATGVJ010000571.1:0-13279 GCA_035300505.1 Xanthobacteraceae bacterium | reverse complement strand
ATCCTGCGTGCCATCGGCATCAAAGCCCTCGACCCGCCCACTCCCCAAACGTCCGGTCAGACCATCATGTAGTGACAAACCACCATACCCGCCCTTGGAAAATCAATGGCTTACGGGACGAAAGGTCAAACATGGGCTAGGGCCAAAATATAGGTAAGGGTTCCTGCCGCGAAACTTTCGCCTCGCCGGAACCAACTCAGCTGGATGGGGTTTTATTTACAGCCGGTCTTTGTGGGAGCTGTGCTTGAGGTTGGAAGCTATGACCAAAATGGAAATGTTTCTGCTTGGTGGGATGGTGGCATGGACACCATCACTGATGTTCCTGGCCGTTGAGTTGTGGCGAGCACCTCTAATCGACAAGTGATTTTACCGCAATCCTTGATTGTTCATCGTAACCGAGAAAATCCACGCTAGAAATTCGCCCGGCTGGAGCCAGTCGAAAACCAAATGACGGGCCTTGTCCTATTTCTGCTGGGTGCAGTCGCGGCCATATTCACCGCTGCCCAATTACAGCAGCAGGGTTACGCTTGGGCCGACCAGATTTGCTTCACCGCATACAACCTTTGTAATCAGCCATTCTCACTTGGGCTAACAGCCGGATTGATAAGCAGCTTTTATTTGCTTTTGGTCATCGGCGAGTATCACACGCCGCCCAAGGATTAGTCCCGCGAGATTGGCGTGCCACCCGCCGATTTGGGGAAGCTCATCGTCAACCAAACCCAGAAATGGGCCAAGGTCATAGGCTCGCGGACAATCAAGCCGAGTAATCCTAGAGCAACCCGTGATCGTATGAATCTGTCCGGTCTCGTGATATGCATCAAAAGTAGGAGGCCCTGTTTTTTCGGACCTTGAATGTCCGGTGCGTGCCCGTAGTCGCGAAATGTCTGTTCTGCGGCACATAAATCTCGGTGACTCAAGATTTTCGACTTTGAGAGCGTCTCGACCGCTATCGATATGCCTCATCGCGGCGTTTGATTGCCGTTATCCAAAGCACGTCGCTCATTACTTCGAACATCACTCTGTAGTCACCAACACGAAAACGGTATTCATTTGATCCAGTAAGCGATTCAGAAAATTGAAGAGGGTCAGGTTGTTGGGCATAAACTCCTACTTTTTCAACGATGCGTATTTGTAATCGTTTCGGAAGTCGGTCTAGTTGCTCATCTGCAGTTTCTGTAAAATGCACTCGCATATAGTGGCTACATGCCGAGTCGCGCCTTTATCTCCTCAAGCAATACCCCTTCTCCGCGGAGCGCTTTGGGCAGTTTGGCAGTAGCCTTCGTAACCTGCTCAAAGATGACGTCTTCGAGCTTCTTAGACCCCAGACTGGGGAGGAAGCGCTTCTCGATATGGCGCTTGTAGTCCTTCTGCGTGCGTGGCTTCTTGGTCTCGATCGCCACTTTCCAAAGGTCGTACGCCTCGCCGAATTTCTTGCGACTGAGGGACTTGGGCGTTTCGGTCAGAAGTTTCTTCGCCTCCTTGCGAGCGTCCGAATGCGAGATACCAGGATAGCGACCGACGGTCGTGCGCAGCCGTTCCTTGCCGCGAACGACAAACCACGTCTTGCGATGCTTGCCGACGCGGATTCCAAAGGCCGGCGTGTCGTCGTCGTAGTAGGTGCCCGGCGTGTTGAGCCGCGACACCGCGATATCGGTGAAGTGAAGGCTCGGCATTGTTTTGCTCTCAAATCGCGCTCATGAGCGCAAGAGCTTCTGGAGCCACTATACACTATATCAAATAAGTACCTGATTTATAATTGTTTTTGGCGGTTACAGTGGAGCATGGTGGAGCACCATTTTCGCCGCAAAATAAAATTATGATTCCGCTGCTCTAACCAGCTGAGCTACCCCGCCGCCGAACGATTTCGAAGACTTGACTGCTCCCCCGGGCTTGCCGGGGCGCCGTTCTGGCTTTGAAACGCGCGAGCGGCCGCCATGCCCCAAAGGCCAAGGTGGCCGCCCGGGGCCTTACCTATACCGGACCGGGCGGGGTTTCAACTCGACCCGAGTGAGAAAATTGTCACAAGCTCCGTTTAGACTTCGCACCCCTGGTTAGACTTCGCACCCCTGGTGAAATGCCAATCAAACAGTCAGGCGCTATCGCTGGTGGCTGGCAACGGCATCATACCATCGTGCGCGTTGCCAAGGGGCAAAACATGGTTCATGATTATTCCAGCAGTCAAACCAATCGCGCCAACAAGCCTCGTGAGTGCTCAACTGCCTGCTTGCGGAGGCGATCCGAATTGGCCCAATCTGGGTTTTGGCATTGTTATGATCCTGGTTATGATCTTGGCGTTACCCTCGAAGCAATGGAAAATATCATGCGCAGCTTGCTCAAACTGACGACTGCAGCGGCCCTCTTGGCTGCAACAAGTGTCGCGTCGCACGCGGCTATCAAGGAAATCTCCTACCCGGCCATCAAGGTGGAACTGACACCGGTCCACACGCCCGACGCAGCCTTTGAAAAGATGCGCAGGGAGCTTCTCGACGTCATCGCAAAAAAAGACGCGAAGGCATTGTCCACCTTTGTGGGCTCGACGTTCGTATGGCTTTCGGGCGGCGGGGTCAGCGGTCAATTCGACTTCGGACGCGACGCGCTACACAATTTCAAGGTCGTATTCGGATTAAGGGAGGCTGGACAGGACGCCGATCTTCCGACCGTCGAAGATGCAGTCTGGGAGAGTTTGGGGGCATTTGCCAACGACAGAACCTATTATGCCGCCGGCGACACTCTGGTGTGCGGTCCTACTGCCGCGACAATTGCCGACCAGGCGGGATTTGACAGGGCGCGCCAGCGAATAGCCGCAGATGACTCAACTGAATGGTTTTTTGTCATCACCGACACTCCTGCGACCGCCACGCCGGGCGGCCCCGGAGCTCCGGTCGGACGCGCTTCCGGCAAGACAGCACTTCCCGTGTTGAAAGCGCACCCGCCGGTGCCGGATGGGGAGCAGGGGCCGCCTGCCACACATGTGCAGGTGCTGTTGCCCGCGGGAAAACCCGGCTGGATTCCGGTGTCCGCCGCACGCCCGATGGTGAGCGACCGCCTGTGCTATTCCGCGACGCCTTCCGGGGACTGGAAGATCACGGCGTTCGATCACGCAGAATAGCATTCCTGCGTCAGAAACGCGGAACTCTCCCAGCCTCATGGTGACGGCGGCTTGCGCCGCGGGGGCGTTGCTCCATAGCAGGCGCAGCCTGCGTAAACATGGCTGCCATAGCTGGCGTAGCCTGCGTAAACTTGGCTACGTCGCAGCGCGTCTCGAACAGGCACGTCGGGTTTACCCGACACGCGCTTGTTTGAGGACCGAACTCGGGTAAACCCGAGTTCGGGCAGGCCGGGCGCTGGTTTCCCCGAAAAAATATCGATAATTCATGCCCTTGCGACCGAATCCAGATTTCCGGGATTCTCACCTGACCGGGCAGAAAGCCGTGCGCGGTTCTGCGCGATCCAATTGTAGATTGGATGGCCCAAAAGACGGCTCAACACGGGCGTGTAGAAGAACGGCACCATCCACCACATGCCGGGCACGCGCAACACGACGTAACGGTAGGCCTCGAAACCGGCCAGCGCCCGGCCGTCAGGCAGCACGGTATAGAGCGCCTTTTCCACTTGTGCATCGCTCACCACCGGGGACGGATTTGTGCGGAAGTTGCGGATCGTGATCTGCCCCAAGCCGTCAAAGGCAAGAAACCATGCCATCGAGCGGACGCAAACGGCACATCGGCCGTCGTAGACCATCTCCATATCGCCCATTTTGCGTTTCCACGCCACACGGGCGCTGGCCAGCCAATCAGGATGCAGGAAGCTCAGGTGCCCGGTCAGCATGACCAGCGAGAAGTAAACTAAATGCAGTCCCAGAAAGAACATCAGATGAAGAAAGAAGGCACAACTCAGCATGAACGGGCGCGTGCTTTTTTGCCAGACCAGGATCGGATAAACGATCTCCATCACGATCGTAGCGTAGGTCGCGATATTGATCAGCCAATAGTTGGGTGCAGCGATCGCCAAGACAATAGGATTATAAAACTCGTAGGTCGTGACCGCGTGCCAAACGGCGTCACCATTCCACCAGTCGTCGCCACGGATTTTTGCGATCCCGCTAAAGAACCATAACGTCACCATCTGGATCTGTATGAGCCGCGTACAGGCGCCCGCCCAAGGGCTGATATACGGCGCAACCACTGCCTCGAGGTCTCGCCGCTTGGCGGCACGAACCGCACGCAGGCGATCAAGGCTTACAGCGCGACCGACCGGGGCGAAACACATGACGAACAGCAGGCAGGCCGTAATACTCTGCACGCCGTAAGCTATAGTCATATTGCGGTGTTCGTAGGAAATAAGTCCGATCAGGACGATCCATTTGACGTAGGAGGTGCGCCAACCCAGTAAGAACGCAGCCGTGCAGGACAAGAACAAGATGTGAAAGGCGATCCAATGCCACGGCTCCGAAAAATAGAAGAGGAGCGATTGCATCCAAACCGAATCCACATAAGTCATGGCAACATCGAGAGGCATCCAGTCCGTGTCACCCCAAAACATAAAGAGATAGGGGGTCGCCATCGCGTAGTGGAGAAACACCAGCGTGCCGATGCCAATGCGTACGACTTCCAGCGGAATGGTCGACATCGGCTGAAACCAAATCTGCGACCACCCATACCCGAGGGAGTTGAGTATGCGTCGACAAAAATGTGCAATCGTCGTCAACATGGGCATTAGGGGCTTCTGTTAGTTTGTGTTAAAGGATCGCATCTGTACAACCTTCGAGGGGTGTTGCATCCCTAGACCTATCAAGCGACAACCCCGTCCGTCACCATCGGGCCTCAGCAGTCAATGTTTCCAAGCGACACCACATTGGTGAAACGGGCGTCCTCCGGACGGTAACCCTGCAGATAGTCCTCAACCGAAAAATCTCGCTCTTGAACACGCAGGAGCAAAATCGACACCGGATTGAGAGCGGCGTGTTTCTTGCAGAATAGCCCGGCAACCAAATAGCCGCGAGCATCCGGCGAATCCATGAGCTTGTCATAATAGTATTTCCACTCGCGCCACATGAAATATTGCGCGATGGATTGAGGCGGCTCCTCCGACGGCACGAATACATGCCGCTTTCCATCGGACGCTTCTACGACGTAACGAAACGGCCCCTGCCTGCCGACTTTCGGCGCGAAGAAACTCCATTGATTGTCCAATCTGAAGAAGTAAATATAGGGCTGCACCAGAGATCGAAGGGACTGCACAATCCCACTGCCCGTCGGGGTGGGTGCAATGATGATCGCCAAAGTATGCCATCCCACGAACAGCGACATCGCCAGATAGGTCACACGCTGCCGCCATCCGCCCGCAAATGTGGCCGGCGGCTCGTCGGCACACTGGGTCGCCGAAACCCGCGATGAGCGCGCTACTTGTGAAATGTCCACGCTTGTCCTCCCTCTCCTCCCTCGACCAAGGCCAGGAACGAAGGTAAAGCTTTTCCTATCATACCGACGAGCAATGATAATAGTGGATACGTATTCCAAGATTCAATGAGATTTTGAACTCTACCAAGAGACGCTAGCAAGCGGATCATAACGGTCGACCATGCGGCTTATCGTCGACACGACCGTCCAATTTGTGACAGAATGCTGTGTTTTTTTCTCGTTTTGCACTTTTTATGACTTCGCCAATTCGATTTTTATGACTTCGCCAATTCAAACTGCCAATTCACACTGTTGTGCTGCGCTCCGTTGCCCACAGCACATCCTGTACAATCGTTCACATCCGCCCACGTGCGAATGCGCAAATGCCATGCGTAATGCAAATACCACGCTGAATGGTGCGAATACAGGCCATCTGCTGTCCAATTTGCAACCATTGTAACGCAAAAGCGCCGATGAGGTAAAATCGCGCTGGAGTTTTTCGCCAATTTTTGCGACAATGCACTTCTGACCCAGGGAGGACACTTTGCATCATACATCCAGGATCTCCGATCAATTGATGTATATTCGCCGCACCAACGAAAAAACCCGCAATACAAGAACGCGGCACTCGCCCATTGTTGCCATCGCCGCCGCTACCCTTGCCCTCTGTCTTGCAGGCGGTGCGGCCGAGGCACAACGGAACCGGCAACAGGGGCAGCAGCAGCAGCCACAATTTTTTAGTTTCAGGTCTGCGCTCTCCACGGGCACTCTCAACTGGTGCATGGACGTCCCGGGCGGCCAGTTTCAGGCCGGCACGACCGTGGCGATTGCTTCGTGCAACGGAAGCCCGCAACAGTCCTTCAATTACGAGACACGCATCAACTTGACCGCGGCCGGTTTTTGCCTCGATGGCTTGCCCCAGCAGGAGAACCAGCCTATCGCCGAAGGCGACCCAGCCGGCCTGAACGAATGTACGGGCACCGACAACCAAGTCTGGGAATTGCAACCATTCAAGAACAACCCAAACCTGTTTTCAATCGTCAGCCCGCTTGGCCTGTGTGTGACGGTTGGCGACCGGATTCGGGGCGGAACGCCGCTCGTCCTCGTGGCATGCCAGGAAGACGTGAGCCAGGGCTGGACGAACCGCCAGATCGCTCGTCCTGCTGGTAATCCACGCGTGCAGTACGGCACCTACACCGAACCCCAATACTACCAGTACAGGGGGTCGCGATATTGCTACTACGGCGACGGCGATCAGGCTTGGAACGGCAACGGCTGGTACACCTGCGGTCAATATCGCGAACAAGGCATTGGCTATGGCGGCCCGCAATACTGGAACAATTGGTATTACCCGGGCCAGCCGGCCTATGTCGATGTGGGTGGCGGCGGCTTTGGCGTCGGTGGCGTGACGACCTTCTTCCCGACGAGCAGCCCGACGCTCGTCCAGACGACGTCGGTCAATACGACGAATACCACGATAAGCACGACGACGACGACGATCGGAACCACCACGGTAGCCACCACGAAACCCACCACCACGGTAGCCACCACCACCACGAAACCCACCACCACTACGCTTGGGCTACCCACCACCACGAAACCCGCCACCACTACGCTTGGGCTACCCACCACCACGAAACCCGTCACCACTACGCTTGGGCTACCCACCACCACGAAACCCGTCACCACTACGCTTGGGCTAACCACCACCACGAAACCCGTCACCACTACGCTTGGGCAGCTCACCACCACGAAACCCATCACCACTACGCTTGGGCTAACCACCACCACGAAACCAGTCACCACTACGCTTGGGCAGCTCACCACCACGAAACCCAAGGGCACGCTTCAGCTACCCACCACCACGAAACCCACGGGCACGAACAAGTTCGTCAACCGCTCCGGTACGACCGGAAGCCAACAGTTCCGGCGGAGCACAACCAGCGGCACGACTGCAGGAAACCAGTTCAAGACGAACAAGTTTACCCAGACGAATACACCGAAGTTTACCCAGACGAATACAAACAAGACCCTGAGCACGAGCAGGTCGAACATCACGCGGACGAACATATCGAGGCCCGTTACGAATACGAGCCGAAAGCCGTCCGACATCGCGCTCAAGCATGATCTCGTGCGGATCGGCAGTGTGGCCGATGGGATCGCACTCTATCGCTTCCAGTACAATTGGAGCGATCAGATCTATGTCGGCGTGATTGCGCAGGAGGTCGAGGCAACGCGACCCGATGCGGTGGTCCTTGCTCCCGACGGCTACCTCCACGTCGACTACGGGATGCTTGGAGTACGGTTCCAAACGTGGGAACAGTGGCTAAGTTCGGGCGGAACGCCGACCAGCAATTGACGTATCGATCAGCGCGCCGGAATTCGGCGCGCTGACAAAAAAACCATCAGCCGGCGTATCGCGCTCGGCCGGCAAAACAAACGAGACGGGTGGCTTGGCCGCCCGTCTTTTTTTTGAGCAGTTCGACGACAGCCCGTAACCCCCGTAACCCCGTTTTAGTATCGGCGACGTTCTCCGGAGTGGTTGGAATGTTGGAATACAAAGCGCCCCAACTCAATATCGTGGAGTGTTCCTGCTTCTTCTTGACCAGGAAGATGCTCAGGCCACCGCAGGCTCCCTCGCAATCCAGTGATCGTCTAGTGCCGCAAGTACATCCAATACCGCGGATTGCGGAGCCTGCAGTGAATCCCGATACGCATTGGACACCATTATCCAGGCGCGCCCGAGATCGGGCGTAATCACGATGATCGTGTACCAGGCGCCATTGCTGCCTTCGTGACACAGGAGTGGCGTGTCAAATCCGTCGACCTGCGCTGACATTGTGCCCCAGCCGAAGGCATAGGTCTCGCCGGGGAGCGACGTGTGCAGGAAATCGACGGTCTCGGGCTGGAGATAGCCGGGCACGGTCGCCCCCCGCGAGGCATGCAACGCCACATAGCGGGCGAGATCGGGCAGCGACAAATGGATGGTCCCTGCCGGGCCGGTGGCCGGCTTGTTGTCGGATGTCCCGGGATCAAACGGCGGCACGTCGGTGTAGACTTGCGGCCCCTCACAGGCTTGGTGCCCCCAGGGCTGGGTCACATTGCTGCCCCCCAAGAGCCCGCCGAGGCCCCCCAGGAGCCCCGCCAGGGCGCCGGAAGGTTTGCCGCCCGGCGCGCCGAATCCAGCCGACGCAAGCTCGAGCGGCGAGAAAACTTCACGTCGCATGAGTTCTTCCCAAGGCAGTCCCGCTAGGCCCTCCACGACCATGCCGGCAACCACATAGCCGAGGTTTGAATAGCTATAGGCCTCGCCCGGCTGCTGCGTCGGGCCTTGCAGCATCGCCTCTCGGGCGAGCACGTCGCGCTGCGCGGTCAAAGGCTGCCCGGAGTCGTAGCAGGCGTTGACGCTTGAAGGCGCCGGGTCCCTCGGCAGGCCGGAACGATGGGTCAGCAGATGCCGCAATGTCAGGTCGGCAAACCCCGGATGGACCGGTGCGTTTCCGTTGATGAAAAGCGGCGCGATGAGGAGATCCCAGTCAAACAGCCCGCGCTCGACCAGCCGCGCGATCATCGTGGCGGTCATCGATTTGGTACACGAACCGATATGCCAAAGGTCACGATCGGTGACCGAAATGCC
Organism: Xanthobacteraceae bacterium; assembly: GCA_035300505.1. GTDB lineage: Bacteria > Pseudomonadota > Alphaproteobacteria > Rhizobiales > Xanthobacteraceae > VAZQ01. Next base: position 4,243 of record DATGVJ010000571.1, on the reverse strand, counting down.
TGAGCCGAACCTGCGTTCGCCGAGGCAGCACAACCCCTCAAGGCCGCGCGCGCCGATACGGGCGAGCCCAACCGCGGGCAACCCATATTGGCGCAACAACTGCTCGCATTGACGTTTTAAATCCATGTCGTCAGCATGACGAAGAATCGCACGTCCAGCAATAGCCGGAAACAAAGGCGCACTAGTGTTCCGGCGCTGACGAAAGATTCCGAGAGTTACGAGTCGATGGCCCCGAGGCTAGCTCGGTCTGTTCCCTCTCCCATTTGGGGAGAGCGAGTCGACCGAGTTCGTTGATCGTTCAGTGACTCACACACGGAAGCTGTCAAGACCGGGAACCAAGCGTTAGAGTCGGACACTAGCCCGCCGTGCCGAGCGGCAACATCACGACCGACGGGGCCGTGCGCTCGAACCGTATGAGGGAGAAATGCCCAAGCGGCGCGATGGCACGCCGCTCGATGAGACGCACGCCTGGGTGTTTGTCGGCCCAATTGGCGATGCGTGCCCAGGGAAACTCCGGTCGCCAGCCGAGACGCCGCGCGAACGGAGCAAAGCCATGTTCGAAGGCGCGCCGAAAGCCCACCTCCGCGCCCAAATGATTAGCGAGGATGATCTCACCGCCGGGCTTGGTCACGCGCACGAATTCGTCGAGCGTCCGCTCGGGGTTTGGCACAGCCGTGATCACGAATTGTGCCAACACGACGTCGAAGGCGGCGTCGGGAAAACCCAGACACTGTGCATCCATGACCGCGAGCGCTTCGACGTGATCGAGCCGGCGCTCACGCACACGTTCCTGCGCCTTGCGCAACATCGGTTCCGAATAGTCGACACCGATGATACGGTTTTTCGACGAATAATCGAGCAATGACATGCCGGTGCCGACGCCGACGTCGAGAATACGCCCGCCGACTCGCTCTGCCGCCTCGATCGAAGCCGCGCGCCCCGGCGCGAACACGGCGCCGAAGACGAAATCGTAGATCGGCGCCCATCGCCCGTAGGCTTTCGCGACCGTCTCGGTGTCGATATCGCGCTGCATTGCCCGGACCCACGAACCCCTGGTTCAACCCGCCTGTCGGGTTGTACGTAGCCGCGCCTGACATACGACAACAGTCGATCCTGCGCACAATACAATAAACTTCAATAAGAAGCCGGGATCACGCGACGCCGGAAGCTATCGTGTTCCATCGCGTATTTCACGCTGTCAACCGGTTGCGCGGGTCGTTATCCGTGCGTCACGTGCGCGCATGGGCATAACGTCCGACGTAGCGACCGCACTCTGGATGATCCCGCCGCCCAGCACGCGGGCCTGGCCTTCCGGGACATCGTAGAAGACGCAAGCCTGGCCAGGCGACACGCCGTCTTCGCCGATCACCAGATCGACCTCAACGCCGTTCGCGCCGCGGCTGAGCCATGCGGGATGCGGCGGCCGCGTCGAGCGCACCTTGATAAAGACCTCATGCCAGCCGGCACAGAGCGCATGGTCAATCGAATATTGGCCCAGCCAGTTGACATCGCGCAGGTGCATGCGGCTCGTGCGCAGCGCTTCACGCGGACCGACCACGACACGTCGTGCGCCGGCCTCAAGCCGCACCACATAAAGGGGATGACCCGCCGCCACCCCGAGGCCGCGACGCTGCCCGACCGTGAAATGGATGATGCCGTCGTGACGGCCGAGCACATTACCGGCGAGATCGACAATCTCGCCGGGCTCGACCGCGCCGGGTCGCAGCCGTTCGATCACATCAGTGTAGCGGCCGGTCGGTACGAAACAAATGTCCTGGCTGTCATGCTTGTCCGCAACCGCAAGGCCGAATTTCCGCGCCAGTTCCCGCGTCTCCGCCTTCGTGCGCTCGCCCAGCGGAAACCGCAGCAGGTCAAGCTGGGCTTGCGTGGTCGCGAACAAGAAATAGCTTTGATCTCGATCAAGATCGCGCGCCCGGTAAAGCGCACGTCCGCCGTCCGGCAGTGCGCGCGACGCCACATAGTGCCCGGTCGCCAAAACCTTAGCGCCGAGTTCGCGCGCCGTGTCGAGCAGGTCACGAAATTTAATCGACTGATTGCACTCCACGCAAGGAACCGGCGTCTCGCCAGCCAGATAGCTCGCGGCGAAACGATCAATCACGGCCTCCTTGAAGCGGCTTTCATAGTCGAGCACATAATGGGGAATGCCGATCCGCTCCGCGACCGCGCGTGCATCGTGGATGTCCTGGCCGGCGCAGCAGGCACCCTTGCGGTGGGTGGCGGCGCCATGGTCGTAGAGTTGAAGAGTCACGCCAACGACATCGTACCCCTCGGCCCGCAGAAGCGCGGCCGTGACGGAGGAATCGACCCCGCCCGACATGGCCACAACCACGCGGGTCTTTTCCGGCGCGCCCTCGATATCCAGTGAATTGAGCATCACGGTCGCGGTGTGTCCGCGCTCCTGGAAGTCCTTAAGGCCGCCGACACGGCAGCCCCTCCACCTTATTATAGGGGGCTGAAGCGGGAAGCGCACTGGCCACCGGCGCGAAATTTGTGAGATGAATTCGACGCATCTCACCGGCGGGCCGTGTCAAATGCGCGGTCGGCCGCCGAGGCAGCGAGCCTATGGTCGAACGCCGGGTGTCGCCAAATGTACCGCCGAATCGCGTGTGGCTGGGAAGCGTTTGGCTGGGAAGTGTGCGACAGAAAGGTGTGCGGCAGAAACTTGGTGGCATTTCCGATTTGATAAGATCTGCTTAGGTAAATTTTAAGTGGCATCACCTATATTCTTGGAATAGTTGGTGTTGTTCAGTTGCGTGAGTAAATCATGACCGAGCCCCTTCGACCAAGGGCCAAGTACGTAATTGGGCCGGATGGCAGCCCGCTGACAATCGCGGATCTCCCCGCCCCTGGTACCAAACGCTGGGTCATCCGGCGCAAGGCCGAAGTTGTCGCGGCCGTACGCGGCGGACTCCTCTCCCTAGAGGAGGCCTGCAGCCGCTATACCCTGACCGTCGAGGAATTCCTATCCTGGCAATATTCCATTGATCAGCATGGTCTGGCCGGCCTGCGCACGACGCGCATCCAGCACTATCGCCAGTAGACACTCGCGACGCGACCACGGCTACTTGGCCACGGCGACTTGACCACAGCGATTTGGCCCCTGTGACGCGATCACCGTGCCGGCCCATGGACGGGCGCGATCGCTTTCACCATTTTTTCCCGCATTAACGCAGTGGTAACCACAATTGGGGCAAAACTCCTTGCCGGAACATGCGCGACTTTTTGTTGAATTCTCAAGTGAGACACAAGCGAGAACCTGGGCCCATGCAAATCAATATCGGTGCAGCGGTCCGACATTTGACCCTGCGGGTGACCCACGATATAGAGCCGCCACGCAACCAGGTTTTCGGTCCGCCTTGCTCCGCTCCCGTTCTGGGCGCCCACAAGTCACCGCCCAAACTCGGATGTTCACCGGTCTCGCGATGAACGCGTGATCCAGACCAAGCCCCGTCACCTGTCGGGAAATGCAAGGAGGCCATGATGGCAGTCGGAACCGTAAAGTTTTTCAACGCACAGAAGGGCTTCGGCTTCATCCAGCCGAATGACGGCTCGAAGGACGTATTCGTTCACATCAGCGCGGTCGAAAAAGCCGGCATGCGGACCCTCGTAGAAGGCCAGAAGGTCAGCTTCGACGTCCTCACCGAGCGCGGCAAGCCTGCGGCCGGAAATCTCCAGCCGGCCTGATCAACCGCCGCATCAATGAGATTCGAAGGAACGCCCGGTGCCGAAAGCGTCGGGCGTTTCTGCTTTTGTCATGGTAGAAACTCCATCCAAGGAATCTTTTTTGGAGATGCCTGATGAACGAAGGCTTCAAGAACGCTTTGATCATCGGAGCCGGCTCGGGGTTGAGCGCCGCACTGGCACGGGCGCTTGCCCGCGAAGGCATCAAGGTCGCGCTCGCCTCGCGTTCGACAGACGATCTTCGGCCGCTGGCAGAATCCATCGGGGCGACCACCCACCTATGCGATGCGTCCCAGCGCATCGATATCGAAAAACTGTTTTCCGAACTCGATCACGCGTCCGGCGCGCCCGACATCGCGATCTACAATGCGAGCTATCGCACGCGCGGCCCCCTCATTGAGCTTGACCCGGTGGAAGTGGAGAAGTCGATCGCGACCACGGCCTACGGGGCCTTCCTGATGGCGCAACAGGCCGCACGACGCATGCTGCCACACCGGCAGGGCGTGATCCTGTTCACTGGCGCGTCCGCGGGCGTCAAGGG
>DATGVJ010000570.1:0-6990 GCA_035300505.1 Xanthobacteraceae bacterium | reverse complement strand
TTTCCTCGGCTGCTCGTCCCGACGGACAACCCGCGCAACGTCGCGACCCTCACGACGTTCTACAACCGCGTCAGGGTCGCTGTGGCATCCGCACCGGGCACCGGCACGATCGTGCTCGGCGCGGCCACAGCTAATAATTTTCTCACATTCATAGAGGCGTTCGTCCCAGACGCCGCGCTGGTCAACCTCATATGCGAGGACGGCTCAGACGTGCAGTGCGTGCAGGCCCGATACAACGCGCTGCAGAACTCCTGCGATGTCGTGCAGGTCTTCTTCTCCAAGATAACCGGGGTCGTGTCCCAGAACCGGATGAGCCTGTCGGCCTCCGCCGTCGTCTACATCGACGTCTTCGCACAGGACATAAGTAGCCGCGCTCTGCGGGGCAGGCGGCAAGTATTCACCGGTTCTGGTCTGTGGGCCAAGCCCGCCGGATTTAGTCAGGCAGCTTTGGCATTGATCGAGTGCTGGGGTGCCGGCGGCGGTGGCGGATATTCCTCAAGTCCATCTGATGCAGCTGGTGGTGGCGGCGGCGGGTATAAATTTGTTTGGGTTCTGTTGTCGGACCTTGCGGCAACTGAAGCGGTGTCGATCGGAGCTGGTGGTGTAGGCGGGACTGCTAGTCCACAGACTGGCGGCACTGGTGGCAACACGACGTTCGGTTCTTGGGTGATCGCGTACGGTGGTGGCGGAGGCGGCCAAGACTCCAGTGCCGGCCCTGGTGTCGGGGGCGGACAGTTTTCGACAGGCGGTGCGCTCAGTCCCTTTAGCGCGTTCGACGGCGGTAACGGAGCCTCGAATTCTGGTCCAGCGCAAGCAGCAATATTCGGAGGCGGAGGCGGAATGGCAGCGGACATCGCTTCCAAAGAGGGAGCATCGCAGTCAGCGAGCAAGGGTGGGGTGTCGGTGCCCGGTGTACCGGCCACCCCGAGCTTTGCCGGTGGCGGCGCCGCATCTCGGACCGTCAACATCAACGGGGGTTCGGGTGGTCCCGGCCGGTGTGTCGTGACCGTTTTCGATGGAGAATAACAGATGTCACGACACGCGCTGGTCAATGCGGATGGACTCGTCGTCAACACGATAGAGCTTGATTCGACTGTCTCAAATTACGCGCCGCAGGCAGGATTTACAGTAGTCGAAGAAAAAGTCTACGTGTTCCATATCGGCGGCAAGATAGACGTTGTGACCGGGGTTTACACCCCCCCGGTGCTGACGCTGACGACGCCCGAGATAATCAGCGACAGGCAGTTCTATCAGCAGCTCGCCGTGCTGGGCCTGATATCGCAGGACGATGCGCTTGCGGCCGTCAAGATCGGCGCGGTGCCAGCAACATTGAAAAAATTGATCGACGCCCTGCCAACCGATCAACAGTTCGCCGCAGAGATGCATGTCGCCGGCGCCGTGGAGTTTCGCCGGGACCATCCGCTGACCGCGGCGCTTGCCGTCGGGATGGGATGGACGTCGGACCAGGTCGACCAGTTGTGGATTGCCGCGGCGCAATTGTGAGGCTCCGATATGTTTGGTTTTCGCCCGCTCGGTGCAGCGCCGCTCGCGAGCGGCTTAGGAGTATTCAGCGGCGGGTCGGCGACGCTCAGTGCGTCGACCGCCACATGCACACTCGCCGGCATCAACGCGGTTCTCAATATCGCGATGTCTGGGGCGCCAGGAGCCATTGCGCTCACCGGCATCGACGCGAACCTTGGTCGCGGCCTCATTGCCACCACGGCTTCCTACGCGGTCACCAATGCTGCGACGACATTCAATGTCGCACTGACCGCAAATACAGGCACCTACACGCTCAATGGTGTTGCCGCCGCGCTCAACACGGCATTGACTGCGGCCGCCGGCAGCTATGCTTTCACCGGCAATTCTGCTGGGTTCAATTGCGCAGTCGTAGCAGGAACTGGCGCCTACACATTCACGGGCATTGATGCGCCGCTCGTTGTATCGCTGCTGGCCGCCGCGGGATCATACTCGCTCACCGGCGTTGCGGCCGGCTCCAGCTATGACAACCTTGGCAGTGTCGGCGACGCAATATCGGGCGGGACGTTCTCGCGCGGGCAGTGGCGAGCGCTCCAAGATGAGGAGCGCAGACGTGTCGAGGGCGAACGCTCGGAGCGCAGACGTGAAGAAGAGCGCGCACGCGCCATTGCCACAGCCGCTACTGCAAATGCGCGCGCGGCGCTACGGTCCAGGTGGGCTCAGGAGGACGCACTTGCGGCGGCTCGTGCACATGCTCTTGGACTCCATGGCGCGGCACAGGCGTATGCCGCCGTACAGCGTATCGGTGGCGCTCAAATTGACAATCACAGGCTGCGGGCGATCGCCGCGGCACAGGTGCAACGCAAACAAGAAGATGAGGAGGAAGCCATAGCGCTTCTATTGATGGATCAATGACCGACGAAATCAAACTGAATGCAGACATCGCGCGGGCCGCCCAGGCCGAGGCGCTACTGCGCAACGAGTTGCTGCAAGATGCGTTCACGGGACTTGAAATGCAGTTCATGGACGCATGGCGGCTGACCCAGGTCCGTGACACGGATGCGCGCGAACGGCTGTGGCAAGCTGTCAACGTGGTCGGCAAAGTGCAGGACGCGCTTCGGGTCCACGTCAATAACGGCAAGCTCGCACAGCGGCAGCTTGAGGCGATTGCCAATAACACATCGATCCGGAACGCAGGACTTTGACATGGCATCACTGATTGAAAATCGTAATCCGGACTTGACAACCCGAACGCGTTCAAGACGATGGCGCCGGAGGCCGCGAAACTAATACGCGAGCACTTCAACAACAATCCGAAGATCAACCGAACACTACAGTTCAATACGATAGGCGGTGGGCTCAGTGCTTTGCCGCTCCTGAATCAACCACCTTCCGATCAATAGCAAACGAGGAAAACATGAGTCTTGACAACGTAGCCGGTATAGCCGGCAACGAACAATCTCCCGCGCCTGTCTCCGACACTGCAGTGCACACCGCAGGCGGCGACGGACCGCTCTCGATCCGCGACGCGGCGCGATCGGTCATCGACTGGCGACGCAAGAGTGCGGCCGGCAAAGCGGCAAAGTCGCCGAACGATCAATCTAATTTGGGTCAGGACGCGAGCGCCCAAAGCACGCAGAGTGCGGCGTCCCTTGACCCCACAACGCAATCTGATCCGGCGCGAGCCGGCGACGACGCCGGCGGCGAAAGCCTCCCCGGCGAGACTCAGAGCCAAGATGCGGTTGTCGATCCCCGGATCAAGTCCGGGGAGCAACCTCCCATCGAGCCGCCGAGGTCTTGGTCGAAGGAAGACAAGGAACTGTTCAAGGCCCTCCCTCGCGAAACGCAAGAACGCCTTGCCGATCGTGAGCGGTCCCGCGACAGCGACTTCTCCCGGAGACAACAAGAGGCCACTGAACGAGCCAAGGCCCTGGAGGCCGAACGCTCGCTTGCGGAACAAGCGCGTGGCCAATACGAACATGCCTTGCCGATCCTGCTGTCCAACATGCAGGCTGCCCATAACGGAGAATTTGCCGATATCCAGTCCATGGATGACGTGCAGAAGCTCGCCGTCAACGATCCGATCCGCTACACCCAATGGGATGCCGCGCAGAAGCGTTTGGCGGCTGTCCATCGGGAAGTCGCAGCGGTCCAGGAACAACAGGCGGTCGAGCAGGCCCAGAGGCTTCAACACTACCGCATGCGTGAAGCGGAACTCTTCGCCGAGAAGGCGCCGGAGTTTGCCGATCCTGTGCAATCCAAGAAGCTGATGGACGGCGCAGTGACGGTATTGCGCGATCTTGGTTTCCAGGACCAGGAACTGGGTGAACTGTGGAACGGGAATCGAAACATCTCGATTCACGATCATCGCCTGCACCTGCTCTTGCGTGACGGGATCAAGTGGCGCGACGCCAGCGCCAAGGCAAGAACCGTGACTGCCCGGCAAGTTCCACCCGTTCAGCGGCCGGGCGCCGCGCAGCCCAAGGGCGCATTGCGCGAAGCCGAACTGCAAAACCTCAACAAGCAACTCGACAACTCCAGGGGCAACAATGCGATCAAGGCAGCCGCAGCACTTCTTGCGGCCCGCCGGCGCGCCGCTGGATGAGGCGGCACAAGCCGCCGACGCGGCGATTGCCGCTAGAAAGGAAATATAATGGCTCTTCCTACCAATACGTTCTCCAGCTATACGGCGATCGGCAACCGAGAGGACCTCTCGGATGTGATCTACCGCATCGACCCCGCCGACACGCCATTCATGAGCGCGGTCGAGCGGGAGAAGGCGTCCGCGGTTAATCACGAATGGCAAACCCAGGCGCTTGCGTCCGTCGACACCGCAAATGCGGTGCTCGAAGGCGACGACGCCACGACGGACGCCGCTACTCCAACCGTTCGTCTTGGCAACATCTGCCAGATCAGCGACAAGGTGGCCCGTGTCACCGGAACCCAGCAGGCCGTTGAGCACGCCGGGCGCGACGACGAACTCGCCTATCAGGAAATGCTCAAAGGTCTCGAACTCAAGCGCGACATGGAGTCGATCCTGTGCGGCACCAACCAGGCCAAAAACGCCGGTGCTGCGGCAACGGCGCGCGTCACAGCTTCGGTGCTTTCCTGGATCAAGACCAACACGTCCAAGGGCGCGTCCGGCTCTGATCCGTCAGCGGCGGACGGCACCGGCACTCGCACGGACGGAACGCAACGGCTGTTTACCGAGGCGAACCTCAAGACCGTACTGCAGTCTGTCTGGAACAACGGCGGCAAGCCCGACGTGGTCATGACCGGCGGCTTCAACAAGCAGCAATTCTCGACCTTCACGGGCCGGGCAACGCCGACCGAAGACACCAAGGCCAAGAAGATAGTGGCTGCGGTCGACGCCTACGAAAGCGACTTCGGAACCATCAAGGTGGCGCCCAATCGCTTCATGCGCACGCGTGACGTGCTTGTGCTGCAGACCGACATGTGGGCCATCGCTTTTCTCAACGGCCGCAAGATGGTGTCGGTCAACCTCGCCAAGACCGGCGATAGCGAGCGGCGCCAGATCTTGTCTGAATACTCTCTCGTTTCGCGCAACGAGAAGGCATCGGGCGGCGTGTTCGACAACACGACGTCGTAAGGAGTGATGGCGGTGCCACAGCGCATCGCAAGCGCCGGCCAACGCGCCGGAACGTGCTGATGTCGCCGCCATCATGCTTTCTCAGCGGGAGCGATTAAATCTCGTCCCGTGATCGCAAAGTGGCTCGCGGCGTGGACCGCAACGCTCTGTGACTTTTCATTCGACGCCAACCAGACCGCTGCGTCGCAGGTGGTCGGGCCGAACTCATCGAAACTCATTCACATCAGGTTGACGAACGTAGCGGCGTCCTCGGAAGCCTATGTCGTCTACTGCTGATCAGGAGACTCTTTACATGCCTCTCTCAGTCAATCGCCCGCTGCAGGACCATGCCCTGGTCGCGACGGGCACGTTCACGTTCACGGCCGGCGGCACGATCTCGATTGCGTCGCCCTATCGCGGTGAGATCATCGGCATCTATGCGTCACCGGCGGACGGCGGCGCACTGGGTGGATCGTCCTCGACCCTCACCGTGAGTATCGCCAATACATCGGTTGGCACATTCACGCTTGTGACGACGGCCGCGGGTGTCGCGACCGGCGGCGATACCGCATTCAGTCCGCGCGCCTTCGTCCAGGCCGGCGACATCATCAAGCTTGCGCTCGGCACAAACCTGACGAACGCGACCAACGCAAACTTCACCGTCGTCATTCGCGAGCGCACCGCGTAAGGGGCAAGCCACATGGGTAATCGCAACTTTCTCGCCCTTGACTCTGCGCGGCTCGGCGCCGCGCAGAACATCGCGACCTCGACGACATCGTCGGCGTCCACGGCCTTCGCATCGACCACCTATCAAATACGCGTGGTCGTTGATGTTGCGACGCGCGTGCGGATCGGCGACGGCACGCCGACCGCTGTCACGACCGACACGCTGCTGCCGCCCAACTGGCCGGAATATTTCACGGTCGGGCCGTCGCAGAAGATCGCGGCCATCCTCGGCAGCGGAACCGGCAACCTGTCCGTCACAGAGATTACGCAATGATGCAGACGCGACTGATCCTTGAGGCGGCGCCGCGGCCAAAGGATTCCGTCATCATTGCGGAATCCTGGCAGGACGTCGAGCCGATCCTCGAACGCAACAAGATGCTGCGCTCGATGCCGCAGCCCCCGCGAAGGCGGGGGGACTGGGGCCGGCACGTCGCAACGATACCGAACGTCATCCTGGTGCGATGGCTCAACGAAGAACACGCGCGCGGCCGCACGGACCTGGCGCTGTTCAGCAAGGAATTCGACGAAGTGGTGAAACGCAAGCTCAACGATCCCGATTGGGCGTATTTGAGGACTGACTAACATGGCAGGTGAATTTCTCGATCCGTCACGGTGGTACACCTGGATGGATTCGGCGCGGCGCGACTCGGTGCCGCTGGCGCGGACGTTTGCGTCGCAAGTTCCGAATGATCCGTCGTGGTTGGAATCGACTGCTATCGGTCCCGCATCGCTGCGGGATCGGACGGCCGCGCAGCAGCAAGTTCCGGATGATCCGTTGTGGCTGGAATCGGGCGCCGCGGGGCCCGCGCCGCCGTCGGGCCGGACGTTTGGGTCTCAGGTTCCCGACGATCCATGGGAGCGCGCCGCGTATCGCACACGCCAAGCCGCACGGCCCGAATTTGGGCGCGACCTCGGAGAAGGTCAGCAACTCAAAGCCGCGATCGCGGCAAACTTCCTGCCGATCGGTAGGGCCTTCACGTTCATGCGCCAGTTCCCAAAGCTGACGGCGGGTCTGGTTGGCAGCCTCGGAACCATAGTCCATTCTCGGGAGGCCGGTGGCCCCACAGACTTAGGGATAGCTTGGCCGGAACCTAGTCCTCCACGCGACGCTGATATGACATCGTATGACGGAAGGAACGAGGCCGGGCCATCGACTCCCCAAATGGAGCCGCAAAATCTGCCGCGTTTTGATAAGC
>DATGVJ010000569.1:0-26568 GCA_035300505.1 Xanthobacteraceae bacterium | reverse complement strand
GTGCGGTGCATCACCAGGATGCCGACATGGGGCGCCGGGCCAGAGTCAGGCCGGTAGAGTGCAGCCTTGGCGCGTCCCTGCATGGGGATCAATTCGGGCTTGCTTTGAGACCACGCCGGCAGCGGCGCGAGGCAGAGCGTGAGGGTGGCAATGACCACGTCGCACAACATTGAATTCCGTCGCATTGGTTATCCTCAGTTGAACCGCCCCAAGCTTGGCGGGCGCCAGACCGGAACGCAAGGACACACTTCGTCAGGCGTCCAGCACGCGGGCGTCGAGAACTTCGAAGCGGACCTTGTGGTGACGTTGGCGCAGGGAGCAGCGCGACCATTTGCTTTCAAGCTCATGGCGGACGTGCCTGCGTTCCGCGACGGTCAGGCGACGCCATTTTACTTCGGCTACGAGCAATCGCTCCTGGTCGTCCGGGTCCGGCGCGACCAGGTCCAACTCGATGTTTTTTTCCCAATACCGCTGCGCGCCTGGAACGCGCGCCCGGCACACGTCCTCAAACACCGTCGCGGCGTGGTCATGAATGAGCTTGCGCTTCTCCGCGGCCGTATAGGTGCGCCACCGGCTCTGATGCGGCGAATAGACCCGGAACCAAAAACGCATTGTCGGGTCCTGGATACGGTAGAGGAACTTCTTGGTGGAACGCACGCTTTCGCCGAACGGCAACTCGCGCGTCAGGACAGAAGCGTCGAGCAACTGCTGGAGGAGGCGCGAGAGGTTCGTCTGCGCCGTGCCCAACCGGCTGGCGATATCCGAGGGGCGCTCGGCGCCGCGTCCCACGGCTTCCAGCACAGTGACGGCGTTCAAGCCGATGACGCCTTCGTCGCGAAGAATGCGTTGCGGCTCCTGTTCCATGTATGGCGCGTAGTCGAAGTACAGCGATTCCGCCAGCGCCACGGCACGCTGTCCGGCTTCGACGAATTCCCAATACTTCGGGATGCCGCCGACACATGCGAATTTCTCGAACGACTCGCTATCGCGGGGGCGAAGACCGCAGGCGTCGCAAAACGCGCGGTAGTCCATCGGCCGGACGTGCAGGAGTTTTCGTGCGCGGCCGTAGAGCGGTGCCGCCCGGTGGAGAAAAAGATCGTTCATCATGCGCGTGCTCGAACCCGCCACAATCAGCAGGCAGCCGCGCGGCAGCGAATGGTCCAGCCACTTCTGCAAACGGCTCGGGAGAGATGCATCTACCGTTGTCAGATAGGGAAATTCGTCCAGGCAAAGCACCCAACGACGCTTTTGCAGTGCGAGGATTTCGAACAACTCTGGCCAGGTTTTGGGAACGATCTGCGTTTCGAGCTGTGGGCGGAGATCGGCGAAGACCTGCCGAATCTGCAAATCGCGCCGCGCCTCGATGGCCTGGCTATACAGGCCATCGCGCTCCGCAAGCCAATGCCGCAACAGCCGCGTCTTGCCGACGCGCCGCCGGCCATACATCACCAGCAGCCCGCCGTGCTTGGCGGCAGCGTTCAGTTCGCGCAGTTCCGCATCCCGATTGACGAATTCCATGGCCATCGCAGCCATTATACCGGCAATATTGATGTTCGTCAAAAATAATGCATATCAAGCATAATGTCATTGAGACATAAATGTTTTCCAATGTCTTCCAACTTGTTGGCTCCCACGCAGCTTCTTCATCGGGCGCCACCGGATAGCACCGGGGCGCCTGAAGGTGGAACTCCAAGCCTAGCCGAGCCTAGCCGTCACCGTCCTTCTCAATTAACGTCAAGCTCGGGAATAATCACGCGATGGGAGCCGTCACCATGAGCTTTGTTGAACGCCACGGCTTGTGGACTGACGAACAGTTTGAAGCCGCCGCGCGGGCCGAGGCGCTGATTGCTGAAAAAAAGCTCGAGGTCGTGCGCCTGTCGTTTGCCGACCAGCACGGCATCCTGCGTGGCAAGACCGTGATGGCGGGCGATGCAGCGCATGCGATGCGCAACGGCTGCACCATCACGACGACACTACTGGCCAAGGATACGTCGCACCGCAGCGTCTTTCCGGTATTCACCGCGGGTGGCGGTTTTGGCATGCCGGAGATGCAAGGCGGGAGCGATGTCCTGATGATCGCGGACCCGACCACTTTTCGCGTATTACCCTTCGCGCCGCAGACCGGCTGGGTACTTTGCGACATCTATTTCCAGGATGGACGGCCGGTGCCGTTCTCGACGCGCCATCTCTATCGCGGCGTGTTGCAGAAACTTGAGACCGCCGGTTACGACTATCTGGCCGGCCTCGAAGTCGAGTTTCATGTGTTCAAGATCGAGAACCCGCGATTGCGTCCGGAGGATACCGGCTGGCCGGGCGAGGCACCCGACGTGAGCATGCTTGCGCCGGGCTATCAATATCTCACCGAGACGCGTTTCGATCAGCTCGAGCCGGTCCTGGAGGCCTTGCGGCGCGATGTGCTTGCGCTTGACCTGCCGTTGCGGTCGGTCGAGATCGAACTTGGTCCAAGCCAATGTGAATTCACATTTCATCCGCAGGTCGGATTGGCGCCGGCCGACGCCATGATGCTGTTCCGAAGCGCCGTGAAACAGAGCTGCAGGCGGCGTGGACTCCATGCGACATTCATGTGCCGCCCGAAACTTCCCAATATGATGTCGAGCGGCTGGCATTTGCATCAGTCGCTGCGCGATCGTCGCGATGGAACCAATGCCTTTATGGCACGTGCTGGCGCGCCGGACGACGGACTTCTTTCGGCTGTCGGGCACCACTTCCTTGGCGGCCTGCTCGCGCATGGACGCGCTACGACTGCGTTTTCGACGCCGACCATCAATGGCTACAAGCGCTACCGCGCCTATGCGCTGGCGCCTGACCGCGTGATCTGGGGTCATGACAACCGCGGCGCCATGGTGCGAGCCCTCGGCGGGCCGAACGACCCGGCGACGCGGCTTGAAAATCGCATCGGGGAGCCTGCGGCCAATCCCTATCTCTACATGGCTTCGCAGGTCGTCGCCGGCCTTGACGGAATCGCGCGCAAGCTCGACCCGGGCCCGAGCGCCGACACGCCTTACGAAACAAATGCGCCGCTCCTGCCGAAGAATCTCGATGAGGCGCTCGCGGCACTTCGTATCGATGCTGCTCTTGTGGAGGGCTTCGGCCAAAGCTTTATCGACTATTACGTCCACATCAAAGCTGCCGAGATTGCCCGTTATCAGCTGGAAGTAAGCGAGTGGGAACAGAAGGAATATTTCGAATTGTTTTGAAACAATGACATTACCAATCAAACAGAGGGCGTTCTCGAATCCATTTACGCAGCTCTTTACGGATCGCCTAATGCTCCATCGACAGTGCTAAAGCACAAGCGGCACTCGAGATAGCCGGGCCACCCCACCCCGCCCGCGAAGAGCGGCCGACCCTCCCCCCTGCAGGGGAGGGTGACCGAGTCTGTCTTACGACCTCGTCACAATTGACGTAAAATTGGAGTTTACCTGCCCTTGAGAAACGGCACCGCGAGCTGGTGGAACAGGTCGGCCGCATCCCAAGGCACGAGATGTTTGCAACCTTCTGCGAAGTGCAGATTGAGTTGCGGATAGCGTTCCTTCAGCAAAGTGGCGCGTTCCTCGGCGCGCGCGCGATCGTTGCGTCCGAAGATCAAAAGCAGCGGCTGCTTGATCTCGACCAGCCGCTGCCACATCGGCACCGAGACTTTGCCGCCTTTGTTGCCGCCGCCTTCTGCGCCCGCGGCATGGCGGCGGACGAATTCGGTAAAGCAGCGGCCAATGCTGTTCTGGTGGCGAAGCATGAGTTCTTCGTCCGTGATGAGTTCGTGATGGAAGAGATTGGCGGCGAGTAGCGCCCGGGTGTCTTCCAGCGTCGGCTCTTGCTTGACCATGCGGTCTTCCAGGCGCGCTTGGGCTGATTCCTCGCGACCGCCAACCTTGGCGCCGGCTGTTTCCAAAGGCGGCAGCAGGCTGCCGGTTCCAAGAATAATGACATGCGAAACCCGGTCGGGGTTTTCGAGCGCAAGGCTGGCGGTCGGGTTTCCGGACGACGAATGGCCAATGAGTGCAGCCCGCCGCAAGCCGAGCGCATCCATGAAACGCAGGATGAATTTCTTGCGATAGGCGCCGCCCAGATCCTCCGACGGATCGGTCTTGCCGAAGCCCGGCAGGTCGAACGCGATGGCGCGACCTTGTTTGCCCAAGGCAGCGACATTGCGACGGAACACATCCGCCGAGGAACCGAGCGAACTGCCATGCAGCATGATGGCCGGCACGCCACCACCTTCTCCGAAAGCACCTTCTTCGAAATAGCGCGTGTTGAGACCGTCGACTGTAACGAAAAGATCATTGGTTTTGACAGCGATATTCATTGGCGGAAACCCTTTCGGACAACTTTAGCGCGTGGTCGCATTTTCTACGGAAAACCAGAAGTCCACTTTTCCGGAAAATGCTCTAGCGGCCCGCGATACGCTGCCAGGGCACCAGCTTCAAGCGCCGCGTGCCGTGGGCGATATAGGGCTCGCTATTTGCGATCCGTTCGGCCTCAGCGCGGGTCGCGGCACGAAAGATGATCATGCCGGTGCCGAAGCGATTGCCGGTGTCGTCGAGGAAGGGGCCTGCACCCACCAGCAGGCCATTGGCTTCAAGATCGTGGATGAAAGCATGGTGGCGCTCGGTGAGTTCTTCCTTGCTGAGCGCAATTTTCGGCGCGGGATCGACGACTTCGTTGTTGATCACCCAGCACTGCTCACGCTCGCTCATTGTTGCATTCCTTCCGCGTCAAATATCGTCGGACTGCAACATAGAGCAAGGCGGGCGTTCTCAAAAGATGGTTTTGGATCCGTTTGTAGGATGGGTAGAGACAAAGCGCGCTCGTTCTTGCGCGCTTTGTCGAAACCCATCGTTGTGCAGGTGCGCGAGATGATGGGTTTCGCAGTCGCGCGTCTTACGACGCGCTTGTGCTCTACCCATCCTACGAAGGGGGACATTGCTCTATGAAAAAACCTCAAGGCTTCGTTGCGCCGCAGATGTACCAGGACCCGAACATGAATTCTTCCATGTCACACTTGCCGGCCAGTTGCCGCAGGTCCTCCCACGGCTGGACGAGCGGATTTCCGAGCATTGTGTTCTTCATGAGCCAGAGGCCGAACGGCAACACGAGTTGTCCGCCCAGGCCAGGTGGAAGCTTGGCATCCATGATGACAAGGCGTCCGCCGGGTCGCAATTGGCTCCAGGCCCGGTGCAGGACGTTGAGATGATGCGGAATGGTGTTATACGACAATCCAAACATCACGCCATCAAGCGGCGCCGGTGTGACGTATTCCGCGGCGTCGCATTCGACAAGCTGGACATTGCTCCACTTGTTGCGGTCGCAAAGCGCGTGCGCCTTGGATAACATCCCGGGCGATAGATCGACGCCGACAACTTCGCCCTCCGATCCGACGGCGTGGCGCAAGTGGCCGAGATTTCGGCCGGTACCGCATCCGATTTCGAGCACGCGATCACCTGCGTTCAATTCCAGGCGCGCAGCGGCCTTGGCCCGAAAACTCGGGGGTTGAAAAAACAACCAATCGAACAGCGGGATGACGTGGGCAAGACGATCGTATCGACGCGTGATTGCCAGGCGGTCGAGGTCGACCCATTTGTAGGTCTCGGAAGGGGCCGGATGATGTAATACGCCGTCCACGCGCTCTTTAACGCTTGCATCTGTCATTGAAGCCCCCCGTCATTTATTATCATTTAGTGTAATGATTCATATCCTTTCGTACATCCCCCTTGCCCTGGTTTTGGGCAGCCACAATCGTGTCAAATCGCCGCATTGTGTGTTGCAAAGGAGGGGCTTCTGAACGAATGTTAATCTGATCTCTCAACCGTCGGGACGGCGGAATTGTCCAATTGCTGCCTGAAACGGGAACTATTGGATTGTGCCGGGGCAAAAGGTCTAAGGGAATCAGTTGAATAGATTGCTGAAAGGAGTCCCCATGCGTTCATTGGCTTTTCTGTATGGTTGTGCGGTGGTTCTCACAACGGGTCCAGCTCTTGCCGCCGAGCCGCCGATTGGCGAATGGCTGGTGAAGGATGGGTACGCACATGTTCGCATTGAGAACTGCAGCGGCGCGCTTTGGGGCGTGATTACGTGGGAGGCCAAGCCCGGCGGCCGTGACAACGAGAACCCTGATCCGGCGCTGCGTGGCCGTCCGGTTTTGGGAATGCCCATTCTGCTCGATATGAAAGAGAAAACCGTCAACGATTGGGGCACCAAAGAGCAGCGCTGGGTAGGCCATGTCTACAATTCCGAAAACGGCAAGACCTATGACGCCAATGTCAAGCTCGTGAAACCCAACGTCATGAAGCTCGAAGGCTGCGTGGCCGGCATCTTCTGTGGTGGCCAGGAGTGGACACGCGTCCCTACAACGAACGGGCAGTCTAAAGGGGCGCCGCCGAAGGGCACATCAAAGGGCGCACCTACGGCTGCAACGAGCGACTTCTGCGCGAAGATCAATCGCTGACCTCGCGCGCGGATCAGTCGCTGATCTCGGGCGCGGATTACTCACTAATCTCGCGCGGCGGAAAAGGAGGCCCCATGCGTTCATTGGCTTTTCTGTTTGGTTGTGCGGTGGTTGTCACATCGGTGCCAGTTCTTGCCGCCGAGCCGCCGATTGGCGAATGGCTGGAGAAGGATGGGTACGCGCAGGTTAAAGTTGAGAATTGCAGCGGCGCGCTTTGGGGCGTGATTTCCTGGGAGGCAAGGCCTGGTGGCCGTGACAACGAAAACCCTGATCCGGCGCTACGTGGGCGTCCGGTTTTGGGAATGCCCATTCTGCTCGATATGAAAGAGCAAACCTACAGCCCATTTTTTGGGCCCAAAGAGCAGCGTTGGGTTGGCCACGTCTACAATTCGGAAAACGGCAAGATGTATGACGCCAACGTCAAGCTCCAAAGCCCCAATGTGATGCGGATGGCAGGCTGTTTGATTGGTGTCTGCTTGGATCGGGATTGGACACGAGTTGCGGGAACTACGGCCGCTCCTCAATCCAAGGGCCCGGCCCCAAAGGGGAAGGGCCCGCCGTCCGCGGGGATCGACGTCTGCTCGCGCATCACTCGCTGATCTCGCGCGGCGGTCCCATGAGCAAGGGCTGAAACAGCACCGCCGCCGCAAGCGTACAGACCAGCGATAACGCAAGCAATTTGCCCATGCTCGATGTGCCGGGATGGCTCGATAGCCAGAGGCTGCCGAATGCGGTCGCGGTCGTCATTGCGCTGAAAATGACGGCGCGCGTCAGCGCGGATTGCAGGAGCGCGGTTTGGCCCGCCCGCCATGCCATGATGTAATAGATCTTGAATGCGACCCCGACGCCGAGCAACAGAGGCAACGCGATAATATTCGCAAAATTGAGCTTGAGCCCGATCAGCACGCAAATTTCGAGCGTCACGACACCAGCCAACAATAGCGGGATAAGCGTCAGGCAGACGTCGGTAAAACGGCGGAGCACGATCCAAAGCAGGATCGCGATCGAGACGAAGGCGAAGATGCCAGCCTCGATGAATGCGCGGACAACTGTATTGCCGCTTTCCAGGATCGAGATCGGACCGCCGCTGGCGCGCGGTTCGACGTCGAGTACCTTGCGCGCGAAGCTGCGCAGCACCTCGTTGTCATTGGGATCGCCCTTTGGATTGACTTCCAAACGGGCGCGGCCGTCGGGCAAGAGCCAATCCTTGGCAACTTCGGTCGGGATACTCTCCTCGGTCACCTTCTCAGCTTGAAACCATAGCCGCAGGCTGGCAAGCGCGGTCTTGAGCGGTGATGTAAAAGCGAACTCGGCGCGCGTCCGGACAGCCGGGTCCGCGTTGGCGAGTTCAGTCAGGGCATTGGCCAATCGTTTTGCGGCTTCCGCTCCGGACCCCGTCTGTTCGCCGGCTGTGCGCCGCATGGTCTCGGCCCCACGCTGGATCGCCGCGACCGATTCCGCGTCCGTCGGGGCGGCCCTCGGTGTGGCGCGGAAGGCTGGTTCGAGCGTGCGCGCGGTTTGCCCGAGAAGCGGCAGCTTCTTGTCTTGTTCGGTCGCGATGAACGAATCCAGCATGACGACGCGTTCGACATCGGGAAGCGCCCGTATGCGTTCGGCGACCTGCCTGGCTTCAGCCAAATTCGGCGTCATGATGTCGATGGCATTGGCGTTGGCGTTTGGATCCTTGCGCAGGTCCAAATAGGTCGAGATCGATTCGACGCTGGCACTGCGCAAGTGGACCGGGTTGAAGTCGAACTGCAGAAAGTAAAGAAGCGGCAGGCCGGCCAGCGAAACCACCGCGGTGCCGATGATAATGGGGATGCGCCGGCGCTCCATGAAGCGATCGATCGGTGCCAGCGACTGATAGCCGAGCGACGCTATTTCTCCCGCCGGGTTCAACAACTCGAGCAATGCCGGCAACAGCGTGACGCTGAAAATGAATGCGATGATCATCCCCACGCCGGCAATCCGGCCGAGTTCGGACAGACCCTTATAGTCGGTCGGAAGGAACGACAAGAACCCGGCAGCAGTTGCGGCCGCCGCCAGCGTCAACGGCACGCCGGCATGCCGGGCCGCATTGGTCAAAGCGGTTTTCAGGTGGTTGACCTTGTAGCGTTCTTCCCGGTAGCGCACACTGAACTGAATGCCGAAATCGACGCCGATGCCGACGAACAGGACCGCAAAGGCAATCGAAATCGGATTGAGCGAGCCGACCATTGCGAGGCCGACCGCGGCCGTGAACGACAGGCCGACGAAAATGGTGATGAGAACCGCCAAGATGATCTTTGATGACCGCAGCGCGAGCCAGAGGATGCCGATAAGGAATGCGAGCGACACGAGCGCATTTAGTTCGGCATTTTCCTTGAGCGTGCCGAACTCCTCATCCTGGATCGCAACCGGACCCGTAAGTCGCACCCGGGCGCGATAGTCGGGTTCAAGCTTGAGGTCGTTCACCGCCTCGCGTATGGCGCGCGTCGCCATCTCGCCCGGCTCAAGCGCCGCATAATCCAGGATTGGTTTGATTTCGATGACGCGGCGCAATTCGCTCGGTTCGGACGACCTGCGCGCGGCAAGCTCCCGCCAGGAGAAACTCGTGGGCCTGCCCGCAACCGCTTCCTCGATCGTGGTCGAGAACATTGTGAGCGGCCGGGTCATATCGTCAAGGGTGTACATATTGCGCTGTATGCCGGCCAGCGAGAATGACAGGGCCTGGATCAGGCCGCGCCAATTGGCGTCGGAAACCAACACCTGTATCAGGGGCTGGGCTTGCGAAAACTGCATGGCGACGCTGCCGACCTGGTCAGGGGGCAGGAAGAGAAGGGCGCTTTTGGCAAAAAAATCGCCGCCCCCGAGTTCCCGGATCGTGGCGAAACGGTTGGGCTGGCCGGACAGCCGGTCGACCAGGAGGGCGGTCGCCTGGGTGGCGAGTTCGGAGGTTGGGGCCTCGACAACAGCGAGAATTGTCTCGTTTCGGTGAGGGAATGCCTTGTCAACGACAAGTTCTCGCTGGCGCCAGGGAAGATCAGGAGAGATTAGTTTGTTGACGTCTGTGTTTATCGAAAAATTGTGTGCCGAATATAACCCGCTAAGAGCAGTCAAAAGTACTGAAATTGCAATAACGGTACGAGAGTAGCGCGAGCAAATACTGACAATCGAGACGATCTTAGATTTAAGCATGCCTTGTTCTTTCCGGATTTTGCGGGTCTGATAAGTGCATAGACTATTGAATTCGACGGACTATATGGCTATTCAATATTTTAACAACAATGCAACGGGCCCCGGGAAACGAGGCGCCGGATACGTCGGGCATCGCATCGGTTGCCGGATGGGGGGTGATTGCTCGGCGCATAAAATGGTAACAGAGAGTCATCCGGCTCTCCGTGTGGGCACAATATTGTTGGGACCATGACAACAACCACTCCACTTCTCGACACGATCAATATTCCGGCCGATCTGCGCCATCTGGATGAAAAGCAGTTGCGCCAGGTGGCCGATGAATTGCGGGCGGAGACCATCAGCGCCGTGGCCGTGACCGGCGGTCATCTCGGTGCAGGCCTGGGCGTCGTCGAACTGACGGTGGCATTGCATTATTTGTTCGACACGCCGCGTGACCGGGTGATCTGGGATGTTGGGCATCAGGCCTATCCGCACAAGATTCTGACCGGCCGCCGCGACCAGATTCGCACGCTTCGGCAGGGAGGTGGACTTTCGGGTTTCACCAAACGCGCGGAAAGCGAATATGACTGCTTCGGCGCAGCCCATTCGTCGACCTCGATTTCGGCGGGGCTCGGCATGGCGGTTGCGCGGGACCTGGAAGGGAAATCCAACAACGTGGTTTGCGTCATTGGCGATGGGTCCATGTCAGCGGGCATGGCCTACGAAGCGATGAACAATGCGGGTGCAATGGATTCCCGCCTGATTGTCATTCTTAATGACAACAACATGTCGATCGCTCCGCCGGTCGGCGCCCTCTCAGCCTACCTGGCAAGGCTTGTTTCCGGGCGTCCTTACCGCTCGTTGCGCCATGTTGTCCACCAACTCGCCAAGAAGCTTCCAAAATTCCTGGAGCAGCGCGCGCGTGCCATGGAGGAATATGCCCGCGGCCTGGTCACCGGCGGGACGCTGTTCGAGGAACTGGGGTTCTTCTATGTCGGGCCGATCGACGGCCATAACCTCGATCACCTGCTTCCGGTATTGCGCAATGTGCGCGATGCCACGGACGGACCGATTCTCGTCCATATCGTGACCCAGAAGGGCAAGGGTTATCCGCCGGCCGAGGCGTCCGACGACAAATATCACGGTGTTGTGAAGTTCGATGTGGCGACCGGCAAGCAGGTCAAGCCCAAGGCCAATGCGCCGTCTTATACGAAGGTTTTTGGCGAATCCTTGGTCAAAGAGGCCAAAAAGGACAATCGCATCGTAGCGATCACAGCCGCGATGCCTTCAGGCACCGGGATCGACATTTTCGCTAAAGCGTTCCCGACGCGCATATTCGACGTCGGGATCGCCGAGCAGCACGGCGTCACATTCGCGGCGGGCTTGGCGACCGAAGGCTACAAGCCCTTCGCGGCGATCTATTCGACATTCCTGCAACGCGGCTATGACCAGGTTGTGCACGACGTTGCGATCCAGCGCCTGCCGGTGCGTTTCGCGCTCGATCGGGCAGGTCTTGTGGGGGCCGACGGGCCCACCCATGCGGGCGCGTTTGATGTGGCCTATCTGGGGTGCCTGCCAGGTTTCGTCGTGATGGCGGCTGCCGATGAGGCTGAACTCGTTCACATGGTGGCAACGGCCGTTGCGATCGATGACCGCCCATGCGCATTCCGCTATCCGCGTGGCGACGGCGTCGGCACCGACATGCCGGAATTCGGCGTACCACTGGAGATCGGCAAAGGGCGTATCCTGCGCGAAGGGACTTCTGTCGCGATCCTGTCCTTTGGAACGCGGCTTTCGGAAGCGCTTTTGGCCGCTGAAAACCTTGCCGCCCAAGGCCTGACGGCGACAGTCGCAGACGCGCGCTTTGCCAAGCCCCTGGATGTCGATCTCGTCCTGCGTCTGGCCCGCGAACACGAGGTCCTGATCACGGTCGAGGAAGGATCGATTGGCGGTTTCGGGTCGCAGGTTCTGCAATCGCTTTCAGACCACGGTTCGCTCGACCACGGGCTCAAGGTACGCTGCATGATATTACCGGACATATTTATCGATCATGACAGCCCGAATCTGATGTATGCAACGGCCGGCCTTGATGCCAAAGCCATTTGCGCCAAGGTTTTCGAAGCGCTCGGACGAGATTTTCGTCGTGAAGTGGTGCATTTTCCCGGCAAGGCTTCGACTTGACGGGCCCACACACGGTCGGTCCACGGGAACAAGTGGTGAGGGGTCCGGCTTTAATGTTACGACCACGGTGGACGCAATGAAGACGGACGCAATTACGGCGGATGCAATTCAGACTGACGCAACCAGGACTGACGCAACGAGGACCGACGCCATAAAGGTCGTTCTGGCCCAGCCGCGCGGGTTCTGTGCGGGCGTCGTGCGCGCGATCGAAATCGTCGAGCGTGCCTTGGAAAAATATGGACCGCCGGTTTATGTGCGCCACGAGATCGTACACAACAAGTTTGTCGTCGAAGGCCTCAAGGCCAAAGGCGCGCGCTTTGTGGAGGATCTTTCCGAAGTGCCGCCCGATGCGGTGACGGTTTTCAGCGCCCACGGCGTCTCAAAGAGCGTCGAGGACGAAGCCGCGGCACGCAAACTGCCGGTCTTGAATGCGACCTGTCCGCTTGTGACCAAGGTTCACAACCAAGGCAAGCGTTACGTCGGCCAGGGTCGACAGTTGATTCTCATCGGTCACGCCGGCCATCCGGAAGTCGAGGGTACGATGGGCCAGATCCCGAGCCCCGTGATCCTCGTACAAAACGAAGCGGAGGTGGCGGCGCTCGATTTGGCAACCGACATGCCGGTTGCCTATGTTACGCAGACGACGCTCAGCGTCGACGACACGCAAGGTATTATCAAGGCTCTCGAGCGCAAATTCAGCAACATAGTCGGCCCGGAAATCCGCGACATCTGTTACGCCACGCAGAATCGTCAAACGGCGGTGCGCGAGATGTGCAAGCTGGTCGACCTGATTCTTGTGGTGGGGGCGACCAACAGTTCCAACTCGAATCGCTTGCGTGAGATCGGTAGCGAGGAGGGCGTTCCGAGCTATCTCATCGCCGACGGCAGCGAATTGCGGTCCGAATGGCTCGCCGGCGTAAAGACTGTCGGTATCACGGCAGGTGCTTCGGCACCTGAGGTTTTGGTCGACGACGTAATATCGGCGTTGCGGCGGCTTGGCCCCGTCGATGTTTCGGTACTGCCGGGCAAGCAGGAAAGAATTGAATTCCGTCTGCCCGCAGAACTCGCAAGGGCTTCCTGAAACAAGACCTTCTTGAAATCAGCGCCGTTGGCAGGGCGCATTACAAAGAAAGTTGCCGCCATGGCGATCCCGTTTCTCAAGGAAATGCGCATTGGTTCCTATCTGATCAAGCAGAAGCTGCTCGGCCGCGAGCGCTATCCGCTTGTGCTGATGCTGGAGCCCCTGTTCCGTTGCAATCTGGCCTGCTTTGGATGCGGCAAGATCGATTATCCGGATGCGATCCTTAACAAGCGGCTATCGGTGAAGGAATGCCTCGACGCGGTCGATGAATGCGGCGCCCCGATGGTCGCCATCCCGGGCGGCGAGCCGCTTATTCACAAAGAGATCGGTGAGATCGTCAAGGGCATCGTGGCGCGCAAGAAGTTCGTATCGCTGTGTACCAATGCCTTGCTGCTGGAAAAGAAGCTCCATCTGTTCGAACCCTCTCCCTACTTGTTCTTCTCGGTTCATCTCGACGGACTCAAAGAACACCACGACAAGTCGGTGTGCCAGGAAGGCGTCTTCGACCGCGCCGTTTCTGCGATCAAGGCTGCCAAGGCCAAGGGCTTCTCGGTCAACGTCAATGCCACCATCTACGACGGGCATCCGCCCGCCGACATTGCGGCCTTCCTCGATTACGCCAAGGAACTCGGCGTCGGCGTTTCGATCTCGCCCGGCTATGCCTATGAACGCGCGCCCGACCAGGAACACTTCCTCAACCGGAAAAAGACCAAGGAACTGTTCCGTGACGTCTTCTCCCGCGGCGTCGGCAAGAAATGGACGTTCGCGCATTCGACCTTGTTCCTCGATTTCCTCGCCGGCAACCAGACCTATCACTGCACGCCCTGGGGCATGCCGACTCGCAACGTCTTCGGCTGGCAGAAGCCCTGTTATCTCCTCGGTGAAGGCAACGTGGCGTCTTTCAAGGAATTGATGGAGACCACCGACTGGGGCTCCTACGGCACCGGCCGCTACGAGAAGTGCGCGAACTGCATGGCGCATTGCGGCTATGAGGCCACCGCCGTGACGGCCATGCTCAAAAACCCGCTGCAGGCGATCAAGGTTGCGCTCAAGGGGCCGGCGACAACGGGGCCCATGGCGCCGGAGATTTCACTCGACCGCCAGCGGCCGGCGCAATACGTGTTCTCCGAGAATGTCCAGTTGACGCTGTCGGAAATGCGCGCGGCCGAAGCACGCGAAAAAGCCGCGAAGGCCGCCAATGCGGTAAAGGCCGCCAACGTCCCGACGTCGATCCCAGCGGAGTAGGGGGTAGCCAGCGAAGTTGGCTGGCCCGACAATCGGATTGCCGAAGGGAAGAAAGTCCGCGTAAACGCGGAATGCCGAACGCAGCCGTCCGGAATTTGGCGTTTGGAGTCCCGCCTTCAGGCGGCTCCGCCGTAGGCGGCTCTTCCTTCAAACTATCGTCGAAAGGAAGAAAGTCAGCATAAACGTGGAACTCCAACGCTTCCGGAGTTCCCGTTGGTCAAGCGGCGCCATCTTGCGTAGACATGGCGGACAATTGCATCCGCCGTCGATCTTCAGAACCTGAAGTTCACGCCCCCGGTAATCGTCTGCGCGTTGGCCCTGACGCTACCCGTAAATGGAGGGGTAATTCCCGGAGCGAAAATGTTGGTACTGTCGGGGCCGAAATTCGCATATTTGTATTCAAGGAATACCGACCATTTCCGTGTGACCATGTATTCGGAACCGACACCGATGGTCCAACCGGTCCGGGTATTGTTGACCCGCCCCACCTGCGTGCCAGTCACATCGACAAGCCTCTGATCGAAATTCCTCCAGGCAGCGCCGCCCTGGATGTAAAGCAACCAGCTTGGCTGCAGGGCATAACCGACACGTGCGGTCAACAGGTCGAACCAATTGTTCGTGACGCCAGAAGTGTAACCGTTGAAATTGCCGGATCCGATCCAAACGCTGCTCTTGAGATCTGCCCAATTGGTTTGATTGCGGATGCCAAATACCATGGCTCCGGCCTGATAATCGCAACCGAACTGACCGCCGGCTGTAATGCCGGTGCCGGTTTCCGAATTGGCATTGGCGCCTTGCACGTTTGAAATCTCGCCGCGGCTCCACCCGGCGCCAATGCTGCCGCCAATGTAGCAGCCGGTCCATTGTGTCACCGGGGCCGCCACGACGGGCACTTTGTATTCCGGACGCGCGGGCAAATCGGCTGCCAAAGCCGCCTGTCCAAGCTCCACGCTCAAGGCCGCAATCGCCATGAACGATGTCGCTGAACGACGCATCAATCAATCTCCCTCATATCGACAGCGCGACACTGCGCCGCAGATATGGGGAGGTTGTCGGGGATTGGCAACCCTGGGATACCTCTTGAGCAAACTCGGCTGTGCGACGAAGCCATCGAACGGGTTGGCGGATGCCGCTTTTATATCGACGTCTCCCGGCCTATTGCTTTGTCAGATTTCTGACATCCCTTCGAATCTCAAGGCATGTCAGCCACTCGACGTAGCTTGGGCTGTATTGTTTCGGGTGTATGCACTCAGTTCTGTCCGCGGCCGGATATTTCGCCCAATCCTTGTCCATTTGAGCCAGGGCTGCTTTTTGCTGAGTCAGACAGTTTTCCATGGTAACGGCGGTTTGGTCGCCCATGGCTTCGACAACGGCCTTTACGGATGCCCGGCAGGTCGCTTCGATGTCGATTCTTGGCGTGTCGGCCGCTGCTGCGAGGACGTGAATTCCCAGTATGAACGCCGTCAATCGGAGGAACATGGCTGGTGCCCTTTCAGTTAAATGGTGGGAGGACGTACGACTCACACCACGCATTTTTAGCATTTTCGCCTGCCGTATTGCCATGGCGATAGAATCTTGGTTACCGCCCACCCTTGAGTTCCTGATACATCGCCGTGATGAACCGGTCTGCGCTTGAGTCCACGCCGCCCGCGACCTTGGCGTCGTAAGGTGCTGTAAGCTTCGCGGCCAGCACTTCGGGCAGGGTCTTGCCCTGTGCAATCAGCTGTTTCACCTTCTCACCCACCGCAATAACCATGTCGCGATACGGGATGATGTCATCGCGTTTGATCAGCGTGCCGTGCCCCGGCACGATGATTGTGTTCGCGTCGGCGGATTTCATGGTGGCGTCCAACCCCTCGATCATGCCCTTGAGCGAGCCGCCTTGATTGATATCGATGAAGGGAAAGCCGTAATTGCGATAGAAATCGCCGATGAATAGGACGTTCGCCTTTTCGAACTTGATGTTGGTGTCGCCGCCGGTATGGGCCGCCCGGATCGGGATGAAGTGAACCACTTCGTCGTTCATGTGAATACGAACCGGATCGCCCATGCCATATGTGACGATCGGAAATCCGGCCGGATTGGCAACGGGATTGTCTTTGGCATTGGGTAGTTTAGAGAGCGCGACCATCGATTGCCGCAACTCTTCGCGCGCGAAGATCACCGCGCCCTGCTTGGCGAAAAAAGCATTGCCGGCGGTGTGGTCGCGGTGAATGTGCGTATTGACCAGGTAGCGGATCGGGCCATTGTTGATCTTGCGAACGGCCGCCAACACCTTGTCGGCGATCTGTACATATTGCGAATCGATCATCAGCACGCCGTCCGGGCCCGCCAGCACGCCGATCCGCCCGCCGGCGGCGTCGGTGTGTGACGGATCGATGCCGGCCGAGCCGGAGAGCATGTAGACGCCCGGCTTGAGCTGCTCCGTGATGATCTCGACCTTGCCGAAATCCATCACCTGGGCATGCGTACCGACGGAAAATGCAGCTACGGCGACGGCCGCCGACAAGAGCGATGCGAATTTCATCAAATTGGATTTCATTGAGCTTCCTCCGTGGTGGTCGTTGAAGTCGTAATTGTCAGTTTCAGTCGTTTTCCTGCGGTTTACGGGCGCACGATGTGCTTGAGGATAAAGCGGCCGGCACGGCCGAGCTGGTCGGTCACTTCGCGCAAGCTGGTTCGTTTAGCGCCAATACGCAGGCGATCCAGCTGCGCCAATCTTGCATCGTCGAGTTCGGCCGCGATGCGCGCCCACAGTGCATCCATATTGTAAGAGGCCTCGCCGGGCGGCATCGCTACCGGCACGATCGTGTCAGCGGGCACATCAAGCGTGCGCGCCACGGAGTCCAGCGAACTTCTGATGGAGCCTGCCTTGGGTCCAACCGGTGCCGCAATGTCGTAAGGCGGCTTCCACTCGCCAGCGGGGCGCAACTCGTCGACGTGGGTCAGTGCCAACAGCAACGGCGGCGGCCGGCGAGTATGCTGCGTGCCGGCCCAGGCACGAAACTTGTCGAGGCCTTGCCGGTCAGGCGCGCGTGCGGGCTGCACCGCGGAGGCGACCCAGAGAACGAGGTCGGCGCGATCGGCCTGTGCCATAAAATCCGGGTCCGTGCCGTCGCCGAAGCCAGGCATGTCGATGAGGCACACAGCCGGACGCCCTTCTGACTCCAGGCGATATTCCGCAACGCGTGCCGTCGTCGGCACCGGCGCGACTGCGCTGCGGGTTTCCTTCGCCAGTGCATTCACCAGGCTCGACTTGCCGGCGTTGACCTGGCCGGTGAGGACGATCCGTACCGGCGCGACCGGCTCGTCGCTGGCTGCCGCCTCGCGCTCCTGCGCGGCGCGCATTTCCGCGTCCGTTAGTGCCAGCCGGCCGGAATAAAGTTCGATGGCTGCACGGCCAACCTCCAGCACCAGCATGCGCGTCCCAACAGCGCGCAGCCGATAGGAGAATGCGTCCGCGGCTTTACCGACGAGCGAGCCGCTTCCTTCCTGGGCGGCGGCCTGAATTGGATTGATTACGGCGCGCGTCAGTCGCCACAGCGTATAGCCGGCGCGCCATCCGGTTTTCGCAAGCGCGCCATAGCGTTCGTTCTGCTGGCGTACCCAGAGCAGGTGGCCAAGCCGCAGCGTTTTTATTCCCGGGATGTGCGCGAGCGCCTCGCGCCGCACGTCGCGTGCCAGCCGTTCGGCCAGCAGCAGGAACTCCGGCAGGGTGAACTGCGCCCAGGCCTCGCGGGCGTCGGGGTGCAGACGGCGCGCGACCGCCTCGACCGTCAACTTGGCAAGATCGACGAGCGGCTCGATCTCGGCAAACGTAGGTGGCGTTGTTGCGTCCGCAATAGCGATAACGTCTCCCCAAGCTTCACGCTCGCGGACGTGCCAACTCTCGGAAGGCTCGGCCATCTCGCCAAGTTCGATGCGTGCCTCCGCATTGGCCCGCCGCCGCACGAACCGGGTTAGCGGCCACGTCAGCAAACCGAGTACGAGAGCAGCGAGCGCCCATTTCCACACGTGATTGCCTTGCCACAGCCACACGAGGCCAAGCGCGAGCAGCGACAGCCACGGGAGGGCGACCGCCGCTGCCAGCAGCGCCTCCGGCCAATAGCTGCGCAGCTTTGCAATTAGTTTCATGTGCGCTGTTCCGGCTGTGTGGCCCGGCTTTTCGCTTGCCGCAGCCCCGTTGCAAGTCCATTCGCAAAGGCGCTACGCACCTCGGCCGTGGGTGCCGTGAGGCCGCGATGCCGATAGGCGAGCCACACGCAAGCGGCTTCGCCGATCGCAACCGTCACTGCGAATCCGGCTGCGGCATTGAGCGCTCCGGCCGCCACCGTGCCAACGAAGGGGACGAATTTGAGGACTTCGCGCAACCCGTATCGCAAGGCCCACCACGAAAGCGCGCCGCCGCCGACGGCTCCGCTGAATTGCGCAAACGTATGTGGCGTCCAGGCCACCTGGTAGCGGCCCGCCAGTGTCCGCAGCATGATGGCGGCCACGCTGGCAAGCCCGCCGATTCCGACGATCGGCACCGGCACGGCGCCGGCGCCCGCCGCGGCAGCGCCGTAGCCATAGATCAGCGGACGCGCCTTGGCTCTGACCAGATCGCTTTCCGCGTCGGCGCGGGTGCGCTGCAAAGCCTCAAAAGCGCTGCAGCCGGCATCTTCGAGCACGCGCAACAACATCTCCAATCCGAAATCCTGCGGCGGAAATCCGTCCTCCGGCAAAGTGAAATCGACAGGAACGAAGCGTGGCGGCGGCCCTGGCAGCCCCTCGAGCCGTTGACGCTGATGCATGAGGGCCTGGCGTAGTGCATGCGGCAGCGATGCTTGCATTCCATCATCGGGGCCGCCTGTGTACGGATAGGGTGCCGGATGGCTCGTACCTTTTGGATAGAGACGGTGCAGTCCGGTTTGCGCTACGACAACGGACCAGTCGCGATGGCGGCGCCGCGCCTCGCGCAAGGCCCCCAGCACCACGTCCTGCGCCGGGTCGGCGACCTGCATCACCACCAGCAGAAGGTGCGACTGCTGCTCGCACCAGACCATGTCGTCGGCCGGATCGTAGCCCGTCTCGCCGAGCCCCCGCGTATCGAGAAAGCGCAGCAGCGGTGCTTCCGGCGGCACGTCGTAGAACGCGGCCGTTTTGGTGCACGGTTCGAAGCCTTGCCCCACCTCCGCGCGCGGATCGCCGGTGAGCGTGGAGACGACCGCGGTCTTGCCGGCGCCGGTCTTGCCCAGCAGCCACACGACCAGAGCGCTCTGCTGCGCACGTGCGCGCGCGTTTGCCGCGCCCGCGGCGGCCGCTGCATCGGCGGCGCCGGTATTGCCGAACAGCGCGTCGTTGACGGCCTTCCATAGACGGTCGAAAGGTTGCACGGGATTCCTCAGGTTGCCTGGCCATTATATTGGTAATATCGACGCGAATGACCAGCCGCTCTGGATTCTGCCGGATCGTAAAGGACTTTTCCTACCCCGTGCCGATCCGATATCCTCTGCGGCGCGCAATCGTCGCTTCGGCACGGCGGCGGTTCGGCTGACCACCGCGACAAGGTCAAACCCCCGCCGGGGTATCTCGGTGTCCGCCGTCAGGGGGGCTGGCGTTCGGAGCATGGCGGCGACCAAGGAGACGGCAATGCTGAGGGATGACACCGGAAATGGAGGGGGGCGGCGCGAACCCCGGAATGTCCTGGGTGATCGGCTCGAACTCTGCTCTTTAAATCCCATGACGGGGTTTTTTCGAGACGGCTGCTGCGATACCAGTCGAGAGGACATCGGCAGTCACACTGTCTGCGTGGTGATGACTCCCGCGTTTCTCGAGTTTTCCAAATCCCGCGGCAACGATCTTTCGACACCTATGCCAAACTTTGGCTTCCCCGGCCTGAAGCCCGGCGACCGTTGGTGTCTGTGTGCACCCCGTTGGCAGGAAGCACTGGAGGCGGGTCACGCGCCCCGCGTGGTTTTGCGAGCCACTCACGAAGGCGCCCTTGCGCACTGCTCACTCGCCGATCTCAAGCGCTTCGCGATGGACCTCGCCTGACGCAGACGCTTGAGGATTGGTTAAGCATCGTCGATGGATTGCCGCCCCGCCCGTTGCCGGCAATCGGTCGAACCTTTATTTTGCGTTGGACCCGTGAACAGTGGGAGATCGCCATTGAAGCCCGTCAAATTTCCATTTCAACGCGCGGTGCGCGTCGGACTGCAGCGAGCGTTCCTGCGCCGCGTTCTCCAAGTTTCATTTGCGGCAATCGCGTTCCTGTTCGCCGCAGTCTCCGCGCAAGCGCAGACCGACATGCCGGTCGTCAAACTCCAGCTGCACTGGACGCACCAGGCCCAGTTCGCCGGCTATTACGTTGCCAAAGACCTCGGCTTCTACAAGCGCGAAGGCATCGAAGTGGAAATCGCGCCCGGAGGCATGAACGCCGAACCGATGACGGTTCTGGGTCGCGGTGCCACCGACGTAGCGATTGGCTGGATTACGAGCGCCATCGCGGCCCGGCAGTCCGGACACGATGTCGTGAACATTGCGCAGATATTTAAACAATCCGCCATGCGGCTTGTCTGCTGGCGTGCGGCCGGAATCAGCAAACCGAGCGACATCAAGGGCAAGACGATCGGGGTATGGCAGGTCGGGGACCAGTACAATGTCGCCAATTGGTTGCGGCACACTCTTGGATCCGGCGCCGATGCGAAGATCGTCCAGCAGAATGCGGATGCAGCGGATTTTCTCAATCGATCGGTCGATTGCGCGACGGCCATGACTTACAACGAATACGCGACGATCATCAATGCAGGCGTCCCGCTTTCGGATCTTTTCGTGGTGTCGTTCGCCGATGACCATTTCGCCTTCCTGGAGGACGGGCTCTATGTCCGGGCAGGCTCGCTCGACGATGCTTCCAAGCGCGATCTCCTGGAACGTTTGTTGCGCGCTTCCGCCCAAGGGTGGCGCTATGCAAATAACCACCGCGATGAGGCAGTCACGATCACCAAACAATACGCACCGCTTGCCAATACGGCGCGGCAGCGCGCGATGCTCGACGCCGTTCTCCTGCTTGTCGAACCGGACGAGCGGTTTGGATTGCTTGACCTTGATGAGTTTGAACGGAGCGTGAGCAGCATCCGACTGAATGCCGCCGGCAATGCAGCGCGGATCAATGATGAGGTTGCGCGAGGCGCGTGGACGCATCGCATCTGGAATGCGGCCGGTCTGGAAGGGACAAAGCGCTGACCCTGCGAGTTCCCGCGTCTTCCAAGTTCCCTCATCTTGCAAGTTCCCTCATCTTGCAAGTTCCCACATCCTGCAAGTTCCTGCCTCGGGGGCACAGGAACCATTCTGCATCTCTGCGGGTTATCGGAACGCACAGAATGGAGGAGAGAATGGTTGCACCCGTGATGATCAAAGAACACATGGAAGTTCTCGGTTCCGATGACGTACATGTGGGAACCGTGGACCACCTGGAGGGCCGAGACCTGGTCAAGCTGACGAAGGACGATCCCACCGCCGGCGACGCCCACCATTTCATTCCGCTCGCGTGGGTCGACCGTGTCGACAGCAAGGTTCATCTGAAGCAGTCAGGCGCCGAGGCGAAGGCACGCTGGAAGACCCATTGAATTAAAAAGAGTTAATGATTCGGTCGAAACCATCGCGGCCATCAGGCGTTTTCCACTTAGGTCGGTCAAACTAAGGAGGATGACCATGAAACGAACCCTGTTAGCGATTGGAACGGCAGCAGTTCTGGCTGTGGCCGCGATCCCAACATCCGCGAGTGCCCAGCATTGGGGCGGAGGGCACTTCCGAGGACCGGGCATATCATTCGGCTTCGGCGTGCCGGGACCGTACTACGGTTACAATGATGACTACGGTTATGCTGACGACTGTTATCGGTTCCGCCGCGTAAGGACCCCATACGGGTTGGAAACACGACGCGTGTGGGTTTGCTAAACCAACTGCTTGGGCAGTTGAATCCCGCCGGGCCGTGCCCGGCGGGATTATTGCTGCCCAATCATTGGTGCCCGCAGGGTCCGACATGAGCGCGGCCATTGTGAGGAAGCTGTAAGAAGCGCCGCACCATGGCATCGGCCGCCACCATAGTGTACGCCAATCCGCATGAGCGGAAATCCAAGCGAAGCCGTTGTCGTCGGTGCCGGCATTGTCGGAGTCTGCACGGCGTGGCAACTGCTGCGCCGCGGCACCAACGTGACGCTGGTCGATCGGGACGAGCCGGGACTAGGATGCTCGTATGGCAATGCCGGGGCGCTGAGCTGCGGAAGCGTCGCACCGCTGGCGATGCCGGGGGTGATGCGCGACGCCTTGAGGATGCTGGTCGACCCTGCTGCTCCCTTGCGTATCCCGCTCTCCTATTTACCGAAGGCGGCGCCGTGGCTGCGGCAGTTCGTGCGCGCGTCGCAGCCCGATGAGGTGCGGCGCATTTCCGGCGCGTTGTCGACGCTGCTCGCCAATTCGATCGAGAAGCATATGGAGATGCTGGGCGAGGTCGGTGCATCGGACGTCTTGCGCCGCACCGGGCAGCTCTACCTCTACCCCGATGAGAAATGGCTTGCGAAGGATACCATGTCTTGGGCGCTGCGGCGGGAGCATGGTCTTGTTGTCGAGCGGGTCTCTCGTGCGGACATCCTCGCGCTCGAACCGGAGGTTGGACCCGACTACTCCATCGGCATGTTTACGCCGGAGCAGGGCATGTCGATCAATCCCTATCGGCAGGTCAAAGCGATTGCGTCAGATTTTGCGCGGCGCGGCGGACGCATTGTTCGCGATCGTGTTGTCGCCATCGAGGTCGAGGCCGATCGCCTCACGGCAATACGGGGCGAGAACGCCTCCTATGCGTGCGATCACGCCGTGATCTGCGCGGGCGCTTGGTCGACACAACTGCTCATTCCATTGGGCTATGCGCTGCCGCTGGAGAGCCAGCGTGGCTACCACGTCATGCTTCCCGCGCCCGGGATCGCGGTGACGCGGCCGGTGATCGCGGCGGACCGAAAGGTTTTTCTCACGCCGATGGAAGACGGGTTACGGGTCGCCGGTACCGTCGAGTTCGGCGGACTGGCGCGCTCGCCGACGCGACGACGCGCACATTATCTTCTGCGTGATGCGTCGCGCGTGTTTCCGCGCGCGCAAGTCCCGGCCGATTGGTCGTTCTGGATGGGACACCGCCCGTGCCTGCCTGACTCGCTACCCGTCATGGGGCCGAGCCGCCATCGCGGGCTGTGGCTTAATTTCGGCCACGGGCATCTCGGGTTGACGATGTCGGCAACGAGCGGGGATATCCTGGCGCGCCAGATCTGCGGCGAACCGTCGAATATTGATCTCGCGCCGATGTCGTTCGCGCGGTTCGGGCCACACTAGAGTTCGGGCTGTCATGGGAGTTGCCGTCACCACACTTATTCGATGCCCCAAGTGTCAAATTGCCGGACAATGTCTGCGAGCTTGGCTTCCGAGCAAGTTTCGAGAACAAGGCTACGACCGTCCGGTGGCGGCGGAGTTTCAACCGATTGGCCTAGGCCGAAAACGCTGAGCGGGCGCGTAGGGCCGCTCAGCTCTTTGTCGGTCGTCCACATTGGTGACCAACCATGTTTGTTCATGAAAAGTCTTATGGAGGCTTGCGTCAAGAACCGCCGATGACTGTGGCCGCAAGCGCGATTTTTACGGGTCAGGGCCAAACCGCGCCCTTCAAGGAAGAGCAATGCGCCCTGCTTGGAAGCGCGCCGACAAATGGCTAGTACTTTGTTCGAATCGAAAACATGCTCCAGTGATCCTGTAATCAAGATAAAATCGAATGTGTTTGGTTCGAGCTTCATATCTTCTGCGCACGCAACGGTGAGATCAGCCTGCAGGTTCCGAATACCGTAGGCAACATATCCGACATCGGGGTCAGTCCCATAAGTATCCCATCCGCGTTTTCGAAAGGCCATCATGATGCCGCCGGCCGACGCGCCCACATCGAGCATGGTGCCCTTCTCGGGCAGGTAGGGTTCGAGGCTTCGATAAATGTGCTCACCGCGGCTGATCTGATCCTCAACAACGGATGCCTGCGACCCCGACAATATCCTTCGATAAGCGGAGTTGTAATAAGATCGATAAAAGCGCTCGTCAAAACGCGGCAGTTGATAGAGATGCGCACAGTTGTGGCAACACACCATCGAAAATTTTACACGTAAATCATCGTTAATGCGCGCAGTGTCCCGAAGAACCAGGTGATCGCTCGTTCCGCAAAGTTCACACTGAGGATTTTGCTGTGACGGGGGATCGAGGGCAATGTACTCGAAGTATTCGTCGAGAGACAAAATACGCATCACCCACCTTACTTGATCGCCATGAAACCTTCGAAACATATATGCTTGTACATTGTCATGATATCGACGAAACCAGCGCGCCGCAACATTTCGAGATTTCCAGAGGTCGAGAATGGTTCGAGGACGCATCTTAAACTTTGAGATTTTCCGATGATTTCGTGCGTGCTGTAACCGTTGCGCAGTTTGAAGTCGACGTACAAGGCGCTGGCGATGTCTTGAAACCGCGCATCAGGTGCACGCACCTTTTCAAACATTAAAAAAGCACCTCCCCAGTTGAGAGATTTGTAAATTTCATTGATCAAAGCTTGTCGACGCTTCGGCGGTATAAATTGGACGGTGTAGTAGGAAACAAAAAAATCCGAGGGCTCGTAGTCAATTTCACATGCATCGGCTACAACGTACTTGATGTTGCCTTGTGAATTGCAGGCTTCGTGTTCCTTCAAGGCCTGTTCGATCATGTCCTTTTCGATATCAAGCCCGATCCAGCGCGGCCCGTTGCTGTGCCGGTTCGCCAGTTTTCGCAGAAGAGTTCCAGTTGAAGTGCCGATTTCATACGCAACGGAATCTGATCGAATGAAGAATCACTGATCTCTTCGATAAGAGAATGGCCAGCGTTATAGTCTGGTACCGAGCGGAGTATGTGAGTCGAAAAATGCTTCGGCGTTTCTCCGTTGAAATGCCATTCGGCTGGACCCGCGTGGATTCCATCGCCAATGGAACCGACGCCTGGCTCCGTTGTTTTCTGGGAACTCATAGCGACGCGAATGTCATCGGCTGACGCGGCAGATTTATGCCAGTCAAATTGCCGTAGTGGTTTTGTAATTCTTCGTTTTGCAGTTCAATTGCATGCTTCAAGTCGTGGATCCTATTTACGTTGCGTGCGCGTCACCTTGAGGTTGCAAAGATTTGATACTCTGTCAACTGCCCAGGCTGCAAAGTAATACAAGCGCCGGAACCGGGACACTTCAATCACTGCGCGCCCGCGATGCCGGCCTGCTGCACAATGCTGCCCCAGCGCGAAACCTCCGTGCTGATGAATTTCTGCAGCGCTTCAGGCGATGGGCTGACGATCGGGATCATGCCGATGCTGGCGAGCTGCTTCTCGACCTCCGGTATTGCCATTACGGCTTTGAGTTCGCCATGCAGCCTGTTCACAATGACAGGCGGAGTACCGGCGGGTGCCAGGATGATCGACCAGTTCGATTCGTCGAACCCCGGAACGGCGTCCGCGATCGGCGGGACGTCGGGCAGCTCCGCCAGCCGCGCGGCCGAACTCACGGCCAGCGCGCGCAGAGTTCCTTCCTTGAGGAGCGGGATCGTTGGGGCCGCCGCCGCGAACATGAGCGACACGCGGCCGGCGACGATGTCGATCACCGCTGGAGCCGTGCCGTTGTAGGGAATGTGGCGCAGATCCATGCCAGTCTTGACCATGAGCAGTTCTGCAAACAGGTGCTGTGAGGTCGCGGCGCCGGGCGAGGCATACATGATCTGGCCGGGTTGCCGCTTCGCCAGCTGGATCAGTTCGGGTACTGACCGGGCGGCGAGCGATGGCGTCGCCACCAGCAGGAACGGATAGTGCGCGACCAGCGCGATCGGCGCGAAGTCCTTGTTGGCGTCGAACGGCGGCTTCTTGTAGAGCGTGGGCGCGACCGCCAGCGTGCTGCCGCTGAGGACCAGCGTGTAACCATCGGGAGTGGACTTGGCGAGCGCCTGAATCCCGATCACTGCACCCGCTCCCGGCCGGTTCTCGATCACGATGGACGCGCCGATACGATCGGCGAGCTTTGTCCCGATCACGCGGGCCAGCACGTCGTTGCCGCCGCCGGCGGCAAACGGCGAGATCAGCCGGATCGGCCGGTTCGGATAAGTCTGTGCGTGCGCCTGATCCGGTGCAGGCAGCGTCAAGACGAGCGCTGCCGCGCCCAAGAAAACGCCCAAGAACAATTGTCGAGGTTTCATCCGAGATTTCCTTGAGGGCGCCTGATCGAGTTCTGACTGCCGGGCTGCGCGCGCCATCATGATCGTCACAGTCCCAACGCATAGGACGGCCGACGCGGGTCGGCGCCGCCCTTGAGCACGCCGGTTTGCTGGTCGGCGACGACGGTGCAGACGGAGCCGGCGAGCCAGGTCCA
>DATGVJ010000568.1:0-6004 GCA_035300505.1 Xanthobacteraceae bacterium | reverse complement strand
CCGACGGCCGCCGCGCGCCGGCTGGCTGGAACGTCAGTTAAGTCGCACCACGAGACAGCAGGGACAGCACGGTAGTAGCCCGGATGGAGAGCCGCAACCGCGCTTGCGCGGTTAAGGCGCGTAATCCGGGACTCGTGCCATCCGGGGCTGGTGCCATGTCGCAATGTGACCCGCATTGCGCATCTGCGCGTCTCACCACGCGCAGATAGCTCCATGCGGGCTACGAGGCCGGCCCGCAATTCAAGGCCGCGTAAACGCGGGACTCCAAACCCTCCCGTTCCGAATCCATTCAAGCAAAATCCTCTTGCATCTTTTCTCGCTTCAATATACTTTGTATTGCAAAGTATAGAATGGGCACATGCAAGACCTCCACCAGGCATTGGCAGATATTTCGGCGATCCGCGGCCAGATGGCGCGCGGCACGGAGTTTCGCGGCTATGGCCCGACGGCACTCGCCACGAGCGGAATGCTGGCACTTGTCGCGGCCGCCGTACAGGCACTCTGGATTGATGATCCGGTGCGCGACATCCGCGCCTACCTTGCCCTTTGGATCGTGACCGCCGCCCTCACCGTCGTCATCGTCAGCAGCGAGGCGATCCGCCGTTCTCGGCGCATTCATGACGGCCTCGCCGACGACATGCTGCAGGCGGCGGCAGAACAGTTCGTACCGGCTGCCGTTGCCGGCGTGCTCGTGACACTCGTCCTCACGCAGACGGCCGAGACGACATTATGGATGCTGCCCGGCCTTTGGCAGATTCTGATCAGCCTTGGCGTATTCGCGTCGTGCCGCTCGCTCCCCCGGCCGATGATTGCCGTCGCAATCTGGTATCTCGGTTGTGGCCTGGCCTGCCTCGTAGTTGCCGTCGGGGAGTATGCGCTGTCGCCCATTGCGATGGGCGTCCCGTTTTTTGCGGGACAGATGCTGTCGGCTTTAATTGTCAAACGAAGTTCCGGAGGCGGCCATGGTGAAGCGTGACGTCGAATCCTCCGGACGGTTCGCCTATGACGGCCTTGACCGCGTGATCCACGAGAAGGCGCGCTTAAGCGTTTTGACTTCGCTCGTCGCTCATCCCAAGGGCGTGGTGTTCGGCGATCTCAAGCAACTGTGCGGCTTGACCGACGGCAATCTCAGCCGTCACCTCCAGGTTCTCCAGGATGCCGGCCTGGTCGAGATTTCCAAAGGTTTCGATCGCAATCGACCACAAACCGTCTGCCGCATCACGCGGCAGGGCCGCGCCCGCTATCTTGAATATCTGGCCGTGCTTGAACAGGTCGTTCGCGACGCCGCCGATGCGGTGCAGGCGAAGCCGTCCGGTTCCACGGCGCAAAAACTCGCCCCCGCATAATCATCCGACGCAGCACCGGGACCCTGCGATCCGGTCCCTGGCAAAACATTTAACTGGATACTTTACAATGCAAAGCTCGCGTGAATGGAAAGTGGAAACCGGCAACCAAATCCATGTCGCTATCATCATGGACGGTAATGGCCGCTGGGCCACCCGCCGTGGGATGCCGCGGATCGTAGGACATCGTGCGGGTGTCGAAACGGCGCGCCGCATCGTCGAAGCCGCGCCCGAGCTTGGCGTCGGCAAACTGACGCTTTTTGCGTTTTCGTCCGACAACTGGCGCCGACCGCCCGATGAAATCAGCGCCTTGATGTCGATGCTGCGGACCTATCTCGATGCCGAGATCGACCGATTGATCGACAACGGCGTTCGCCTCACCGTCATCGGTCGCCGCGATCGGCTGTCGGCGGGCCTCGTTCGAAATATTGCCGCCGCCGAAGCCGCAACCGCGGGCGGGCGACAGCTACGGCTGCGAATTGCGCTCGATTACTCCGCACGCGACGCCATTACCCGTGCGGCCTGCGTGCTTGGTGCCGCCGCGGCATCGCGCGAAACCTTCGGCCGCTTCATCACCCAATCGGCCGCCGACGACGACAGCCCACCGGAAGTCGACTTGCTGATCCGCACCGGCGGCGAAAAGCGGCTGTCGGACTTTCTGTTGTGGGAAAGCGCCTATGCGGAACTCTGGTTCTCCGACCGGATGTGGCCCGAATTCGGCGTGGACGATCTGAAAACTGCGGTCAGCGAATTTCGCCGCCGCGAACGCCGTTTCGGCGGGCTCGGAAATGAGCCTTTGCCCGTTGCCGCCGCGGTCGGCTGAACATTCCAGAAAGCACCTCGCGGAGAACATTCATGGACGGCGCCGTCATCACCACCAAAGCCATCATTTCCATCCGCGGCAGTTGGCCGTGGCGGATCTCAGTTGTCGCCGTCCTGACGGTGCTGGCCGACTGGCTGTTCTTCCGCCAAGAGGTCGGCATATCGATCGTGTTGTTCATACTGGCGATCGGAGCCGGCGTCGTGCTGGCGAATGGAATCGAAGCGAGCCGCCGCGAGGTGCTGCTCTATACCGGTATTCTCGTCGCCGCCCTCGTGCCGTTGGTCGAAGACTTCAACTTCATGTCAGCACTGATCGCTACCTGCGGTGTCGCCACTTTCTCGCTCGGCGTGATGACGGGGCTCCGGGGCGAACTGAAAGAGAAAGTCATAGCCGTCGGGTGGCATTTGCTCAGTGGGCCGTTTCAATTTTTTCGGGACTTGCCGCTGTTGCGTCAATGGGCGCAGCAGCGCGGCACATACTTGAATTTAGCCACCCTCAAAGGCTGGATTGTTCCGCTGGCATTCGGCTCGATATTTGTCGCGCTGTTTGCCGCCGCGAATCCTCTGATTGCGAACTACCTGACGCAATGGAATGTCGCAGACGAAGTCAAGCAACTCGACCTGCATCGCCCCTTGTTCTGGCTTGGCTCGGTCATCGTGATTTGGATGTTCGTCAACGTCGGCCGACGACTTGCGCACCCGGATGGCCAGGAATTCGTCGCCGCAGTCGCGTCCATGATCCGGTGCCAATTGCAGATTGGGTTTCGTGAACCCAATTGGCGGTTGGTTTGGCCCCCGTTGGTCCGCCCGGATGGCAAGGAACTCGTGGCCGCAGCCACCGCGGACCTTCCGTCGCCGAGTTTTTCGAGCCTGATTTTCAACGACGCTGCCCTTGTGCGATCCCTTATTCTGTTCAACCTGCTGTTTGCGATGCAGTCCATCATGGACATCCAATACCTATGGGCCGGCGCAGCGCTGCCCGACGGCATGAGCTACGCAAGCTATGCCCATCGCGGCGCCTATCCTCTTATCCTCACTGCTTTGCTCGCCGCAGGCTTCGTGGTTGTGGCCATGCGGCCGGGCAGTGATGCGGAGCGCTCGCCCATGATGCGGACCCTGGTGTTCCTCTGGGTCGGCCAAAACGTTTTACTGGTCGTGTCGTCGATCCTGCGGCTCGACCTCTATGTGGCGGTCTATTCATTGACCTATCTGCGAGTCGCGGCTTTCGTCTGGATGCTGATCGTCGCCGCCGGCCTGCTCCTGATCGTCGCGCGGATTGTCACCTACCGTTCCAATACCTGGCTGGTCTCGGCGAACATCGCGGCCCTGGCCCTTACGGTCTACGCATGCAGCTTTGTCAATTTTCCGAGCCTCGTTGCCAACTACAACGTCGAGCATGCGCGCGACATGGCAAGCGCCGATCAGAAAATCGACCTGCAATATATCGCCAGCCTTGGTCCGCAGGCCATTCCCGCCCTTGACGAATATTGGGAATCGCGTGGGTGGCGACTGCGCAGCGACCTCGCCACCGCACATCTGAAGGAGGCAGAAAATTGGCGCGCCTGGACGTTCCGAAGCTGGCGCCTCACGCGCTATCTGGCGGCGACGACCCGATAGCGTCCTTCCGCCCCAGTGGCTGAAACTTGCTATAAGGAGCGCAACGCCTCGGGAGGAACCACATGAGCGCGCCGGACAGCGCCGCTAGCGCGCTCGCGAAATCGACCGCCAGCGCCGATGCCGTCGCCGACATCGGCGAGCAGACCCGGCTGGCCGCGCGCCGGCGCGAGCGGCTGATGAGCATCGGTTCGCCGCTTGGGCTGCTGCTCGCGTGGGAATTGGCCGCCCAAACCGGCTTCATCGACGTCCGTTTCTTTCCCGCCCCGAGCACGATCATTGTCGCGCTCTGGCGCATGCTCATGAGCGGCGAACTCATTGAACACATCCTGATAAGTTTGCAGCGTATTTCGCTTGGCTTCCTGCTCGGCGGCATTCCGGCCATCCTCATCGGCATCGCCATGGGGATTTCGCGTCCGGTGCATGCCCTGATCGATCCCTTGATCACCGCCACCTTTCCGATCCCGAAGAGCGCCATCCTGCCGTTCATCCTGCTCATCTTCGGGCTCGGCGAACTGTCGAAAGTCGTCATGGTGGCGATCGGCGTGTTCTTCCCCATTGCGATCAACACGACCGCCGGTGTGTTGCAGATTCCGCCGATCTATCGCGATGTCGGCCGGAGTTTCAATGCAAGCCACTGGGACACGTTCCGCACCATTGCGCTGCCCGGCGCGCTGCCGTTCATCATGACGGGCATCAAACTCGGCGCGGGCCTGGCGCTGATCCTGATCGCGGTTGCCGAGATGGTGGGCGCCAAAAGCGGCATCGGCTACATGATCTGGAGTGCGTGGGAAACCTTCGCGGTTGCGAGAATGTATGTGGGGCTGTTCGTGATCGCGCTGATCGGCTTCGGGGTGAGCTTCCTGCTGCGCGAGATCGAACGCTGGGTCATCCCATGGAAGACCGACAATTGATAACGCTCCCTGAGAAAACAGCGCAGCGGGGCCCCAAGATCAGCAT
The DNA here is from genome assembly GCA_035300505.1 of Xanthobacteraceae bacterium. Classification (GTDB taxonomy): domain Bacteria; phylum Pseudomonadota; class Alphaproteobacteria; order Rhizobiales; family Xanthobacteraceae; genus VAZQ01. Next base: position 1,265 of record DATGVJ010000568.1, on the reverse strand, counting down.
CAGGCATCTGATCAAGCGCTTTCAGTCGCTGGTGGCGATCGACGATGTTTCCATCGACATCGAGGAAGGCACTTTCTTTGCAATCGTCGGTCCTTCGGGATGCGGCAAGACCACGCTCTTGCGCATTCTGGGCGGGCTTGAGACGCGAACGAGCGGCGAGGTCTCGATAGGTGAGCCCACGCCCGGGCGCCCGCAACATTCCATGATCTTCCAGGGCGACTCGATATTTCCGTGGATGACGGTGTGGGACAACGCGGCCTATGGGTTGCGCATGCGCAAAGCCCCGAAGACCGAGGTCGAGACCTCGGTCTCCCATTGGCTCGATCGCACCGGCCTCACCCGCTATTCCGGATTTTATCCACACCAATTATCTGGCGGCATGCGGCAGCGCGTGTCGATCGCGCGCGCCTTCGCCAATGACCCCGAAGTGTTGCTGATGGACGAGCCGTTCTCGGCGCTCGATGAGCAAAACCGGACCATCCTTCAGCAGGAATTGCTGCGTATCTGGGAGGTCGACAAGAAAACGGTGGTGTTCATCACCCATAGCGTCGATGAAGCGGTTACGCTGGCGGACCGAATCATGGTCATGACTGCCAGCCCCGGCCGCTCCAAGACAATCATCGACGTCACGCTCGATCGCCCGCGCAATGTGCTCGAATTGCGCAACGACCCGCGCTACGGCCGGATCGTCTACGACATCTGGGGCCATCTCCGGGACGAGGTCGAACGCGCAAGGGATTGAAATAAAAGAGATTTACTGATTGGAAACTTTGCTGGGCAATAGCACAGAAGGACTCTGGCGGTCGCACCCCGTTACCGCTAAGCTGGCGAATCGAAACGGCACACTAAGCTGGAGTGCTCGATAATAAGGCAGCAAGTGCAATAAAATGGCACATGCAATAAAACGGCAATTCCGGTAAAACCACATTGTAAGGAGTCGCGGAGCGCTCGAACGTCACAAGCTCGATAAAACAACAATAAGAGTCATAAGCTTATCAACTGACCGCGTGGCAAGAGTGGGACGCGCCCTACGAAGGGGGACCCGTCATGCTAAGCAGTTCCGATACCAGGCTAATAAGTCTCGACGCGTCAGGAGTAAGGCCAGGCACTCAAGCACCCTGGTTCAAATCAGCACGACGATCGTTGCTGGTCGCCGTACTAACCGCCGCGTATTTCAGCCTTATGACTTTCGGCGGCTTATTTCCCGCTGCCGCACAGGCTGCATCGGGTCAGTCTCTAGAGGACTTGATCGGCGCCGTTGTAAA
>DATGVJ010000567.1:0-2385 GCA_035300505.1 Xanthobacteraceae bacterium | reverse complement strand
ACGCCGTGTTCCAGGTCGGGTTCGAGCACCCCGACTGGTACAACGGCTTCGAACACGACCCCGAGGAGGCGGCCCGCGTCCGGGTCCGTCTTCTGCGGGAGCTGGCGGCGAACCGCGAGTCGCTGGTGGCCACTCACCTGTCGTTCCCGTCCGTTTGCCATGTGGCGGTCGACGGCGACGTCTTTCGTTGGGTACCGGGCCCCTGGGAATACTGACCGATTGGGCTTCGGCACCCGCTGACGCCGCAGCCGTGTAGGGCCGGTCCGCGCGACCGGACATTTCCTACGACATTCATCCGTACTGAACTGAACCTGTCTCCTTAGGAGGAATTCATGAGTTTCGTCAAAACCAAAGACGGCGTTGAAATCTTCTACAAGGATTGGGGCAAAGGTCAGCCCATCGTTTTCAGCCACGGCTGGCCTCTGTCGTCCGATGACTGGGACGCGCAGCTGCTGTTCTTCCTCGATCGCGGCTATCGCGTCATCGCTCATGACCGCCGCGGCCACGGTCGATCCACCCAGACGGGTGCCGGCCATGACATGGATCACTACGCGGACGATCTCGCAGCTTTGACCGCGCATCTCGATTTGAAGAATGCCGTTCACGTCGGCCATTCGACAGGCGGCGGGGAGGTCGTGCACTACCTGGCGCGGCATGGCGAGAGCCGCGTATCCAAGGCGGCCATCATCAGCGCGGTACCGCCCCTGATGGTGCAGACGGCGGCCAATCCGAAGGGATTGCCCAAGAAGGTGTTCGACGATTTGCAGGTGGCGCTCGCCGCCAACCGCGCCGGATTCTATCGCGACTTTGCTGCGGGTCCTTTCTACAACTACAACAAGACCGGAAAGCCGTCCGAGGCAACCATCCAGAACTGGTGGCGGCAGGGCATGATGGGCGGCGCCAAGGCACACTACGACGGTATCGTCGCCTTCTCGCAGACCGACTTCACCGAGGACCTGAAAAAGATAAACGTGCCGGTGCTGGTGATGCACAGCGAGGACGATCAGATCGTTCCCTACGTCGCCGCCGGACCGATGTCGGCGAAGCTGTTGAAGAACGGGACGCTAAAAACCTACAAGGGCTTCCCGCACGGCATGCCGACGACGGAAGCGGCCACGATCAATGCCGACCTGCTGGCCTTCCTGAAGACCGACACCAGGGCGGCTGCCGCCTGAGCAAGCGCTTGGCCAGACTTCGGAGAGACCGCCCATCGGGCGGTCTCTCTCTCCAGCAAAAGGCCAAGGCAGCGCTAAGAGGCGCGTCCCCTTGTCGAGGTATGATCATGAACCCATCCGACATACCGGTGCCGCAGAAGGGATTTTTTGTTGCGCACTTTCTCACCGTAAAGGACCAGGAAAAATCCAAGGAATTTTACGTCGGCGTCCTGGGCGGAAAAATCGTAAAGGAGGAAAATCCCTGTTACATCAAGCTGCAAAATTCCTGGGTCATCCTTAATTCCGGCGGAGGTCCGACACCGGACAAGCCCGATGTATGGCTCGCGCCACCGCGTGATCCGAATAGCGTGAGCAGCTTCCTCAATTTGCGCGTCGCAGACATTCACGCATGCTATGAAGAGTGGTCCGAGAAAGGCGCCCGTTTCCTCACCGAGCCCCTCGATAATCACGATCGTGAATTGCGCTGCTACATGCGTGATCCGGACGGTTACATCATCGAGGTCGGCCAGTACTCGCAGGCTGCCATCGATGCCTTCAAGAAGTTTGCCGGCTAGCCGCTCGTCGCTGCGATTAAAAGCGGAATGACCGCTTACCTTTTCGGTCACTTGTCATGGCCGCTTTCGCGCGAGCGACACCCCTCGGCATGTGTTCGATGCGGTGGTGCGGGCGTGCATGGACGCAGGTCTGGTGAAGGGAGAGGGCTTCGCGGTGGATGCCAGCGTCATGGAAGCGGATGCAGCCGGTAGCGGGGTCGCGCCCGGGAAAGCCGCCTCGGGCAGCGATTAAATAGAGGCACCGTTGCCGCAGTGCAGGAGTCCGGTAACGGGACGGCCCGGTCGTGCTCGGCGGCTTATCTGCTGGAAGAAGAGGCGACAACGCTATGGCGAAAACCTATCGTGAAATTGCAATAGAGGACATGCTGCAAACCGTCGAAGAAGCGATGAGTCACGTTATTGACTGGTGGGGAGACCTGCCGCCGCCGATGAAAGAAGCGATCGAGCAGTTTCGCACCCAACTTGGGGCGGCAATTGATTCCGTAGAATTTGTTAAAAAGGCACTCGACAGGCAAGTACCCGCAACCGACCGCGGGGAAGGCCCTGCCTGATGTTTTCTGCGGTGCGTGAATCCGCTTCTGGGCCCATCTCGGACCGAAACGCAAAGCGCCCGCGCAGGCTTCCCGGCGGGCGCAATTCCAACTGTGGATTTTCTC
>DATGVJ010000566.1:0-2357 GCA_035300505.1 Xanthobacteraceae bacterium | reverse complement strand
GGCGATCCCGATGGTCGTTACCGGAACACACGATCCGTATCTCGTCGCGCTGTCCATTCTGGTCGCCTCTTTCGCGTCTTACACCGCCCTCGATCTCGGCGGGCACGTGGGGGCCGCCCGCGGACTTGCGCGTCGCGTGTGGCTGGTGGCGGCCGCGATCACAATGGGAGGCGGAATATGGTCGATGCACTTCGTCGCCATGCTCGCCTTCAGCATGCCGATACCGATGGCCTACGACATCGGATTGACCGCCCTTTCGCTCGTGGTAGCGATCCTTGTAACCGGCGGCGGCTTTTACGTCATCAGTCGCCAGAGCGGATCGCCGTCTCACCTCGTTCTCAGCGGCATCTTCATGGGACTTGGAATTGTCGCCATGCATTACATCGGCATGGCGGCCATGCGGGGGCACGCCGAGCTCAGCTACGACCGACTATTCGTTGCGCTCTCCGTGGTCATAGCGATCGGCGCGTCGACGGCGGCACTATGGCGGGCATTCCGAACCACGCATCTTGGGCAAAAGCTCATCGCCGCTGTCGTGATGGGCCTGGCCATTTCCGGCATGCACTACACGGGGATGCGAGCGGCCATTTTTACCGCTCACACCCCGGTTCACGAGGCCCAAGTAAACGCAAGTCTCGACCAAACCAATCTGGCGCTGGGGATTGCCGGCATTACGCTTGCCATCCTGGCCTTCGCGTCGATCGCCTCCCTGTTCGAGCAGAAGCGCGCCGAAGAAGCGCTGCGTGAGGCGCGGGCGGATCTCGCACGCGTCAACCGGGTGAACACCATGGCCGAGCTGACTGCCTCCCTGGCGCACGAAGTGAATCAACCGATTTCCGCCACCGTCACCAACGCCGAGGCCTGCTTGCGTTGGCTCGCTGGCGACACCCCAAATCTCGAAGAGGCGCGCACAGCTGCGATGGGAATCATGAAAGACGGAAAGCGTGCGGCGGAAATCATCAGCCGGATCCGCCTGCTCTTCAAGAAGGGTACTCCGCAACGGGAGTTGTTGGATGTAAACGAAGTTGTTCGAGAGATGATCGTCCTCCTGCGCAGCGAGGTGGCGCGATACTACATATCGGTTCGGACGGAGCTGGCGGCAGATCTTCCCAAGGTCATGGGAGATCGCGTGCAATTGCAGCAGGTCATGATGAACCTCATCAGTAACAGCATTGATGCGATGAAGGATGTGGATGGGACGCGCGAGCTTGCCATCAAGTCGCGGCGAGCGGAAAACGAGCAACTTATGGTGTCCGTCAGCGATACCGGCGTTGGGCTACCCCCGCAGCAGGCGGACCAGATCTTCAATGCGTTCTTTACCACGAAGGTTCAAGGGACCGGTATGGGATTGTCCATCAGCCGCTCCATCGTCGAATCGCATAGCGGCCGCTTGTGGGCTGCCGACAACTCTCCGTGCGGCGCAAGTTTTCACCTCTTTCTACCCACCAAAGTCGTGGCACATGAATGACGCCCCCAGGCCCGCGAACGCGTTGAGCTAGCCCAACTGGGTGCCCAACGATATTGCCTCAGGTGCAACGCGAGCCCACTCGCGCCGATGACACGCTCGTATCGAACAGCTCGCTCAATGTCCGCTCTGGGTCAGAAGCGGAAGGGCTCACGGCGAGCAGACGTTTTCCGCTTCGCGCGAAATGGTCTCGGCGTCTTGCCGTAATCAGCAAAAATTTTGTTTTGGGCTGCCATTTGCCGGCAGCGGTGCCGAGCGGCCGGACACCTTGGCGGTGCGCCCTGACGCCGGCGGGCGCTCGCATCAATGAGCCCGCACGTTGCGCTCGACCGCGTGGCCGATCGCATCGCGGCACGTCTCGCCCAGCGCCGCATAATGCGTCTTGACGCACAGCAGCAGGCGCCCCGCGCCGGGCTTGGTGCCGGGGCACTGCAGCGCGATATCGGCGCCGCAGGCCTGCCGGACCGTGGCGATGTTCACCAGCGCGGCCCGGCACGAGTCACCGAGACGATCGAAATTCGCCTCGATGCATCGGGCGAGCCGCCCGGCCTCCGGCAGCGCACCGGCACAGACCTGTTTGCTGTCCCATCGGCACGCCGCGATCACCGACGAATATTGAAAGGCCGGCGATACCCCGAGCGACGCCAATATTGCGAGTGCGAACCAAGACCTGCCCAATCGAGCCTCCCGTCATGTCATGCGGCGGGCATGCTACAGACCGACAAATGACAGCGATGCGACAGGAACTGCTTCGTCGAATCGCGCGCAGTTAGTAGAACTCTTCATCGAGCATCTGCGGACGTTCTCAAAATCGCGAGCTGGGAAGCTCCTTTCGTGAATCTCTTGCTCCGCCGGGTTCTCCGACTTCCGGTCAAAACCGGCAATGCTCTGA